>NZ_ATXQ01000011.1 GCF_000421765.1 Denitrificimonas caeni DSM 24390
CTTTTATAGCGCCCATGTCGGGCTAAAGCCGCGACCTACAAACCAACCGCCCAGCGTATTCATACAAACCCCAGGTCGGCTATCCATGGGCGACAAAGGCAGCCCCACTGCAGAGCTTACGAAGAACAGCTGATCGACAGATGCTTACCCCAATCAGGTGGGCGCTGGGCGTACTCTGCGCAACCCTCTTGCTCGGTAAAAGGTGAACTGAGCACCTGATGCAATCTATGCAGCGGCGCATAGTCACCGTCTTCGGCGGCTTCAATAGCGATTTGGATAAGATAATTGCGCAACATATACAGCGGGTTAACCGCATGCATTTGCGCGCGGCGCTGCTCTTGGCTGCGTGAATCATCAACATTGCGCGCCATAAACTCCGCGCTCCACTCATCAAAGGCGGCGCGATTAATAAAATCATCGCGCAACTTGGCCAGCGCTTCAGCCACTGGTAACTCACCTAAATGACGGAAAAACAAGGTGTAATCAACAGCACTATGATCCATTTGCGCCAGCAGTTTATCCACCAATAAAGCATCACCTTCCTGCTCGCCCAGCAGCCCTAAACGCGCACGCATTGCAGTGAGGTAAGCCTGCTGCTGAATCGCCGCATAGCCATCCAGAATGTTCTGCAAACGCTCAACCGCGACATGCCGGGTTAAGGTCTCGGCAAAGGCCGTCAGATTCCAATACCCCATTGCCACCTGCTGGTTAAAGGCATAACGGCCATGGTGATCCGAGTGATTACAGATATGCGCCTGTTTAAAATCATCTAAGAAAGCATAGGGACCAAAATCAAAGGTCAGCCCCAAAATCGACATATTATCGGTATTCATCACGCCATGACAAAAACCGTAGGCCTGCCACAAGGCAATAGTCTCGGCCGTGCGTTTCACTACTGCACTGAGCAGCGCCGCTAAAGGCTCATCCGCACTTAGACATTCAGGATAAAGGTCATTGAGCACATGCGCGTGCAGTTGTTCGAGCTCAGCATTTTTCTGGTTGTAATAGAAATACTCAAAATGACCAAAGCGAATATGGCTGGGCGCTAAACGTATTAAAGTCGCGGCAGTTTCACGCTGCTCGCGCCACACCATAGTTTTTGAGTCGGCGACACAAAGGGCGCGCGAAGTGGCAATGCCTAAGGTATGCAAATACTCACTAGCAAGAAACTCACGAATACTGCTGCGCAGCACGGCGCGGCCATCGCCGGTTCGAGAAAACGGCGTCAGACCGGCGCCTTTCAAATGCACATCCCAGTGTTCGCCAGCACTGTTAACCACTTCACCCAGCAACAAACCACGACCATCGCCTAAACGCGGGGTATAACCACCAAACTGATGGCCAGAATAAACCATCGCCCGTGGCGCCACATTTGGCCAATACCACTCACCACTGGCGAGCTGCAGTAAACGCGGATCATCGGCGGTACTGGCTGGTAGGTCGAGCAAAGCTAAAGCTGATTGGCTGCAAATCACCATTTGTGGCTGCTCAATCGCAGAAGGCTTAATGACCGCAGAAAATGCATCACCTAAACGAGCAAAGCGCGGCTCAAACTCAAGGGTGTCTAAACTTTTCATAGGCACTCCAACGCCGCACAGCACTTAGGCTGTGGGGACTTGATCATCAGCAAGCGGGTTGCTTTGGGTGGATAGTAACTGCTGCTCTTGACCGTTCATATTTTTGACAAAAACATCCAGTTGATTGAAAGCCATCTCTATATTGTGCTCACGGAAACTTAACACAATACGGTTAAGCACTTCATCGGTCGACGGATTGCGATCGCCCAACTCACGCACATGGAAGCGCAATTCGTGATCAAAAGTACTGGCGCTGATGCCTAAGAACAGCACTATCGGTGCCGGCTCACGCATCACTCTTGGATTTTCCTGCACTGCTTGCAGCATCAATTTACGCGCCAAATCAAGATCAGTTTCATAGGCCACACCAATCTTAATTATCACCCGTGTCACAGTATCGGACAGCGACCAGTTAATCAGCTGATCGGTGACAAACACCTTATTGGGTACGATGATTTCCTTGCGGTCAAAATCGGTAATAGTGGTGGCGCGAATGCGAATTCGACTGACTGTGCCGGATAAATTACCAATGGTCACCACGTCACCAATGCGCACCGGGCGTTCAAACAAGATAATCAAACCAGAGACGAAGTTGGCAAAAATTTCTTGCAAGCCAAAACCTAAGCCGACCGATAGTGCAGCCACTAACCACTGCAACTTATCCCAACTGACCCCTAACGCCGATAGCGTCGTGACAAAACCTGTGGCGGAGATGGCATAAGAAAGCAGCGTGGTGGTGGCATAGGCGCTACCTTGTGCCAAATTTAATCGCGACAAAAACAAGACTTCTAACAAGCCCGGTAAGTTACGCGCCAAGGCAAAGGTAACCAAAATAATAAACCCAGCATCCAACACATCACGCAAGCTAATCGGTAACGCAGCACCGTTAGCATCAACGTTTTGATATAAGGTGATGTTATCTAAGTAAGCAAACAATGAGAGCAAATCTGCCCAAACCCAATACAGGCTGATAAAAAATAACCCTAGCAAAATCAGACGGGCTAAGCGCAACGACTGCGCATTGATCTGTGAAATATCCAAGAGCATATCGTCAGTAGCCACTTCGCCATCGAGCCCTTCTTTAGGCTGATTTTGCTTGGCATCTTGCGCGCGTTTCCAAGCTAAACGGCGTGCGGCCAAGGCCAAGCCACGCACCAATACTGCTTCCAGTAGTATCCAAATCAATACCAGAGAGAGGGTATCTAATAAACGCCCGCTGAGTTTGAGGGCGGTATAGTAATAACCCGACACTAGCGCCGCCGCAAATAACAAAGGCAACGACACTACGACCAAACCAATTAAACGTCTGAAAACGGGTGTGCTGTCACTGCTGTAACGATGAAACACCAGACGCCCCATAATCCACGACAGCATCAGCAAACTGCTCATCAATAGAACAATACCGATAACATCTTCACTGAGCGCCGCCGGTTGCGCTTCGGCGATGGTGACCACCACAGTCAACAGTAATGCGACTAAACCCAATGAGCGCAGATTGCGCTGCAAGAAGACCACTTGCGCGCGCGGCCAACGAAAATGTAACAAAGCCACACCATTAGGCGCCAAAATTCGATAGGCACAATAGAACACCAACCAGACCTTCGCCATACCCCAGAAAGCCTCACCAATCTCCAAGGTATGCCCTTTATTGCTCGCTTGTAATATAGAGCCAATCCCAGCGAGGACTAGTGCGCCTGGCAGTGCCAGCAGTAAATTTAACAATAACGCACGCGGCGTATGCAACTGACTGTCACGGCGAAAATGACCAATATCGGCATGTAGATTGCGCAACGCCTGTAAGATCACTGGACGCTTCCAAGCCGTCAGCAACAATAATAAAGTCAGCGGAATAAAGGCCCACGCTTGTTTACTTAAACTCTGCCCAATCTGCTTAATTTCAGTGGCCCACAGCACCGAACTGAATTGGTATTGCAAACGTGCTGGGGCTGCTTTAAACCACTCCCAATCCAAGGGTTTATTACTGGGAATCCAAAACATCTGCTCATCCAGAGTAAGGCGCAGTGCTGCAGTCATGCTTTGCAGTTGTTTTTGGTTGAGCTGAAGGGTGATGGATTCACTTAAATAGGCATTGAGCTCGCGATTTAAACGGTCTAACAATTCAGCGCGCGAACGCACTAAGTCCAATAGACTTGAGCGCAAGGCTATTTGTTCGTCGCCTGGTGGGGCGTCTTTGAGAGCATTTTGCACGTACTCCTCTGGACGGCTGACGGTGTCACGCAACTGACGCAGTTCAAACTGGTATAAGCGAGTATCAGCAATTTGGTCAGCTAAAGTACGATCAAAGCTGAGTTGCGGCAGCGCTTGTTTTTGCTGATACAGTATTTTGGCGAGTAATAAACTGCCCTGCAAAACATTAATCTGCTCATCTAATGCTTGCTCTGTTTGCTGCACAGTATCGAGCTGCTGGCGTACCAATAAGTTACGCTGAGTCAGTTGATTGCGGCGCTCCGTGATGGTTAACAAATAGTCTGAGAGTTTTAAATTCAGACCACTTTCACGCAATAACAAGCTGTCGCTACCGGCCTTACTCACCTCCAGCGATAATTCGGCGACGGTTTTCTCTGAATCGGCCTGGCGCTTTTCATTGAGCAAGGACTGCAGTGCCAGAATTTCTTGTTCCTGCAAACGCACTTTCGTCAATAACAGATCACGGCGATTACTGCCCAACTCTTGCAGTACACTGTTACCAGCCAACTCCGCACGGCGTAAGTTATTTTTGCTTTCTAACGCCAGTAATTCTGCTTGCAACGCATCCGTTTTTTCACTACTGAAGACTTTGCTACCTTCTTTAGCGTTTTTCAGCGAAGCATTAATTTCTTGAATACGGTTTTGATTGTTGCTGATCTCTGCTTGGGCTCGCTCAGGGCGTGTTTGTGCAGTAACGATTAAGCTGTTGGCCTCACCTAAATCTTTTTGCAAAGCACGCAGCTGCTGATTGCGCTCTGACAGTAAAGACTCCAGCTCACTCACCGAAGCTTGGGCCAAGCGTTTGGCTGGATCATCTTGAGGCATGGATAACAGTTTTTGCAGAGCCTGCTGAGCTTCGCTGATTTGCTTAGGTGCATCGAGAAGCTGTTGCTGCAGTTGCTGCTGTGCCTGCTCATTGCGCTCAACAGTCTCTAAAAAGGCAAGGGTTTGCTCTAAGAGCTGTTGGGTAGCGAGCTGCTCCGCCTCTGGCAATTTACGCGACGGCAAATCCGTTAGATTTTTTCGTACTTCAATGACATTAAGCGCAGCAGATGCTTGCCCAACGGTCAGCCAGCCAAGAAAACTAAGACACAACACTAACAACACATTCGGTTTCATAGGCCTAAGCTATCCCCGTTAATTAAAACCGCACACTATGTCATTCTCAAATGAAGCTTTTCCTGCTGTTTCACAGAGTTAAAATGCTGGCAGTTCTGGGCGCTTGCCCTCTGGGAACTTCACCCCCACTTTGCGCACTTTATTATTTTCCATCTGTGCCACCGCCCACGTTAGTCCTTGCCACTCAATATGGTCACCCAATACGGCCTCACCCGCCACCGCCTCAGTAATAAATTCAGCCAAGGTCATTTTCGGATCTAGGCCATTGAGTTTCAAACCGTAAACATCCGCTACCGCGCCCAACTGTGCATCACCTTCCAAAACAAAATCACCAAAGAAGCGCATATCTAAACCGCGTTGCGGCGCTTTGCTAAACAAACGTCCAAGTGCCGGTAAATCTTCTTCATGACCAATCACACAGAGAATATCATCGGCCTTTAAGCGTGTACTACCACTGGGGTGCAGCAAGCAGTTGTCACGAAACAGTGCAGCGATTCGAGTCCCTGCTGGCATTTTAAGTTCACGCAATTGCGCATTAATGCACCACTTTTGACTGCCTAAACTATAAACAAATAATTCCCACTGACTGGTCGGATGAATTTCCAAACCGGCACGATAAATTGGTAAAGGTGCGGGTGGTAAATCCACTTTTGCTTTACGCGCCGCCCAAGACAAGGTTGAGCCTTGTAAGAGTAGCGAGACCAAAACAATAAAGAAGGCGACGTTAAAAAACAGCTGGGCATTGGGTAAGCCCGCCACTAACGGGAATACCGCCAAAATAACCGGCACCGCACCACGCAAGCCAATCCAAGAAATAAATGCACGCTCACGCAGGTTAAAGCCACGAAACGGTAATAAGCCAAGAAATACCGAGAGTGGCCGCGCGACCAAAATCATCCATAGCGACAACAACAAAGCTGGAACCGCGATCGGTAGCAATTCATGCGGGGTCAGCAGCAAGCCAAGCACCAAGAACATACCAATTTGACTGAGCCAAGCCAGGCCATCAAACATGTGCAAAATACCGTGCCGGCTACGGATTGGGCGATTGCCCAGCACCATGCCGCAGACATACACAGCCAAAATACCACTGCCGCCGACTTCGCCAGTAAACGCATAAATCATGATGCTGCCGCTGACGGCCAACAAGGGATACAGGCCGTCCGCTACACTGATACGATTGATAATTTGCAGGAGCAACCAGCCACCACTCAAACCCAGCAAGATTCCTAAGCCAAACTGGCGAATCAAACTGGTCAGAAAATCCAGACTAAAACTGGTTTCACCCGCTGCCAGCATGGCAATTAAGGTGACAGTGAGGAACATGGCCATCGGGTCATTACTGCCCGATTCAATCTCTAGGGTTGAGCCGACCCGCTCATTTAAGGCTTTACCATTGAGTAGGTTGAAAACTGCAGCGGCATCAGTGGAGCCAACAATAGACCCAATCAGCAAGCCCTCAAGCAAGCTCAGATCAAACAGCCAGGCGGCGGCTAAGCCAGTTAAACCAGCTGTCACCGCCACCCCAAAGGTTGCTAGCGACAGTGCTGGCCAGAGCGCCACGCGGAATGTAGCAACGCGGGTACGCATCCCGCCATCGAGCAAAATGACGGCGAGTGCGAGGTTACTGACTAAGTAAGTTAAGGAGTAATCATTAAAGACAATGCCGCCAACACCATCGGTACCGGCCATCATGCCGACGCCCATAAAGATGACGAGAATGGGGATGCCAACACGCGAAGAGACTGAACTGACCAGAATGCTGATAGCAACTAACAACCCACCAACAAAAAATATACTATTGGTTGCTACAGAATCCACAAGCACCTCTCCTTTTAAAAATGACTGTATCGTTTAGCATGTTTAATTCTAGCCTGTAGATAACAGGCTTCGGTAATAATTCAGCTTCTATGACGCTTTAAAATCAGGCTGTGACACTAAAATCTAAGCTTAACACCAGCGCAGTGACTGTTTTCTAAAGATTTACGTCTTTGCTTAGACTAACCTGTTTTATGAGATTCTTTATGACAAATTCATACGCCAGTAGCGCTTGTGCGCATCTTAGCGAGGTGTTTGCCCACGATATTCCATTGACTGCAGCGCTAGCAGTTCAGGTGTGTGCTTGGGATGGCCTAAGCTTGCATCTAAAGTTGCCATTGGGGCAAAACCTTAACCATCAAAGCTCGATGTTTGGCGGCAGCTTGTATTGCGCGGGCGTGCTGGCCTGTTGGGGTTGGTTACATTTGCGTTTACGTGATGCTGGCATCAATACCACACATATCGTGGTTCAGGCAGGACACATTGATTATCCATTACCTGTATTGGCGGACGCTGAAGTCATTTGTGCAGCACCCGACGCGGCAGTATGGGAGCGTTTCTTTAAAATGTATCAACGTCACGGTAAAGCACGCATCAGTTTATCCAGCCGCATCCTCACCCATGATGGCCAAGACGGCGCCTGCTTTACTGGGCAGTTTGTTTTACATAGTTAAATATTTAGACGCGAGCTTGTAGATATTTTTACAGCGAGGTAGTACGTGACTGGGAGCGCAGGCGGCTCGCCCGCATAAATTACCAATCAACAATCGAGCCGCTGTTGATACGTAGCATACGTTTAGCATTGATGATGTTTGCCGCTGCGGGCAGAAGCGTTACGTCGAGGTATTGCGAACTGCGCTGAGTCTGCTTTTCCCTCAATGAGGCCTCCTGTCTCAATTCGGGCGCTGCGCCATCCTTGGCTTCGCTTGTCGCAGACCCAGCACAGCTCGCTTTGAGCAAAGGCGTTGTCAGTTTGCTATGTACATGTCTCTGTTGCCTGCTGGGAGCGCGGGCGGCTCGCCCGCATAAACTAGCAGTCAAGATTGGAGTCGCTTGTAATACGCGGCACTCATTGAATGTTTGTGGCGTTTGCAATTGCGGGCCAGCGGCCCGCGCTCCCAGAAGAATGAGCTGCTGATTTTTGCGCCTGCAAGGCTTAAAACCGTTAAACTTCAGCTTTGATTTTCAGATGTCAGGTTGTGTTCATTGTGGATGTAATAATTATCGGTGCCGGTGCTGCCGGATTAATGTGCGCGTTAACTGCTGCGCAGCGTGGTCGTAAAGTATTAGTGATAGATCATGCCAATAAAGCTGGAAAAAAAATCCTCATGTCCGGCGGTGGACGCTGCAACTTCACCAATCTGTATACCGAGCCAAGTAACTTTATTTCAAATAACCCACATTTTTGCAAATCTGCACTGGCACGTTATACCCAGTGGGATTTTCTCGAAATGGTGCAGCGCCATCAAATTGCCTATCACGAGAAAAAACTCGGCCAACTGTTTTGCGATAACAAAGCCAGCGATATTCTCGAAATGCTACTGAAAGAATGCGCGGATGCCGGCGCCACCATTCAACTCAATACCCCAGTCACCCGCATTCAAGCCAACGACAGCGGCTTCACTCTGCAATGCAACAAACAAACCTTACAGTGCAAATCCTTAGTCATTGCCAGCGGTGGCTTATCCATCCCCACCTTGGGTGCGACAGGTTATGGCTATCAAGTTGCGGAACAATTTGGCCATAGGATTCTGCCAACCCGCGCCGGCTTAGTGCCCTTCACCATCACTGACCCACAACTCAAAGAATTCTGCAGCGCCTTATCTGGCACATCTATTAATGACTGCGTGGTGCAATGCAACGGCCAAAGCTTTAAAGAAGATCTACTGTTTACCCATCGCGGCCTCAGCGGCCCGGTGATTTTGCAGATTTCATCCTATTGGCAGCCTGGCGACAGCATAGAAATTGATTTGCTCAGCGACCGCGATGCCAGCGTTTGGCTGCTGGAACAACAAGCCCAGCACTCCAATCTTGAATTGAAGACCGTGCTCAGCGAATGCTTTACCCGCAAGATGGCGCAACTCCTCTGTGAGCATTGGTTTAGCAACACCCCACTCAAGCAATACAACAGCAAACAACTCAGCGCGATTGGCGAGCAGTTGAATCATTGGCGGCTGACACCTTCTGGCACCGAAGGCTATCGCACCGCAGAAGTAACTTTGGGCGGGATTGATACCCAAGAAGTTTCGTCAAAAACCATGCAGTCGCAGAAGCAAGATAACCTCTATTTTATCGGCGAAGTATTGGATGTCAGCGGCCATTTAGGCGGTTTTAACTTCCAGTGGGCATGGGCCAGTGGGCATGCCGCCGGCTTAGTAGTCTAGGCTTTTGGCGCCGACTGGTGACGCTGTTCGATGCTGGTGGTGCAGGGTGTTGGTCTACGGATGCTTCCAGCGGGCGTGGTTTAGCGCAAATAAAGATAATTTTAAAAGTCCGACGCCTTTCCTTGGTTATTAATTACCAGCGGTACTACGCTGCTCAGTTAATGGCTGCTAGAATAGCCAAGTATTTTTATTTTCTTGAGTTTTACTATGTCGACCCCCTTTCGTCCTGAGTTGCTGTCACCTGCCGGCACCTTAAAAAACATGCGTTATGCTTTTGCCTATGGCGCTGATGCTGTCTATGCCGGTCAGCCGCGCTACAGCTTGCGCGTGCGTAACAACGAATTTGACCATGCCAACCTCGCCATCGGGATCAATGAAGCCCATGCGTTAGGTAAGAAATTTTATGTGGTGGTGAATATTTCACCGCACAACGCCAAACTAAAAACTTTTATCAAAGACTTAGAACCTGTGATTGCTATGGGTCCTGATGCGCTGATTATGTCGGATCCCGGCCTGATCATGCTGGTACGTGAGCATTTCCCGCAGATGAATATTCACCTCTCGGTGCAAGCGAATGCGGTGAACTATGCCAGCGTGAAGTTTTGGCACAGTCAGGGTTTGACCCGCGCTATTTTATCCCGCGAATTGTCACTGGATGAAATTGAGCAGATTCGCCATGAAGTGCCAGAAATGGAACTGGAAGTCTTTGTCCATGGTGCGTTATGCATGGCCTACTCCGGTCGTTGCTTGCTGTCTGGCTACATCAATAAGCGTGACCCGAACCAAGGTACCTGCACCAACGCCTGCCGCTGGGAATACAAAACCCACGAAGCCAAAGAAAATGAGCTTGGTGATATCGTGCATAAGTACGAGCCGATTGCTGCAGTGCAACATGCCGATCCAGCACTGATGCAAGCCGTTGAACCTATCCTCGGGGTTGGCGCGCCCACCGACGAAGTCTTCCTATTAGAAGAAGCCGGTCGCCCGGGTGAATATATGTCCGTCTCCGAAGATGAGCACGGCACTTATATTATGAACTCGAAAGATTTACGTGCCGTGCAACACGTCGAGCGCATGGTGCAGATGGGTTTACATTCATTGAAAATCGAAGGCCGCACCAAGTCGCATTACTATGTCGCACGTACTGCGCAGGTCTACCGCAAAGCGATTGATGATGCGGTTGCTGGTCGTCCCTTTGATAAATCGCTGATGGATACCCTGGAATCACTGGCGCACCGTGGTTACACCGAAGGCTTCTTACGTCGCCACGTACACGATGAATACCAAAACTACGAATACGGTTATTCGATTTCTGAGCGCCAGCAGTTTGTTGGTGAAATGACCGGTGAGCGTCGCGGTGATTTAGCTGAAGTGATCGTCAAGAACCGTTTTGCCGTCGGCGACTCAATTGAGTTAATGACACCCCAAGGCAATATCACTTTTGATCTGAAATACATTGAAGATCAAAAAGGCAAAAGCCGTGACGATGCGCCGGGTAATGGTCATGTGTTGTTCATCCCGATTCCAGAAAACGTTAATCTGGAACATGCTCTGCTGATGCGCAACCTCACCAGCGGCAACACTCGCGGCGCTTAGTTAATGCACACCCATTACGCTTAGTCGATGTGCTGAGCGTGATGGGCAATTAAGAACTCAGTGAACTGAGCAGCAGGCACAGGGCGGCTAATCAAATAGCCTTGAATCTCATCACACTGATTGGCTTTCAAGAAGTCCAGTTGTGCTTGGGTTTCTACGCCCTCAGCAGTCACTAGCAAATTCAAACCATGCGCCATAGTGATAATAGCGCGGGTGATTGCCGCATCTTCTTCATTAGCCGTCAAATCACGAATAAAGCTTTGATCAATTTTTACGCTATTGGCTGGAAACCGCTTTAAATAGCTCAAAGAAGAATAGCCCGTACCAAAATCATCAATTGCCAAAAACACCCCGATCTCGCGCAATTGTTTAAACGTAGCGATCACACTTTCCGCATTTTCTAGTAATTGACTTTCGGTCAACTCAAGCTCGAGCAAATGTGCTGGCAAACCGGTTTGCTGCAATACTTGTCGCACCAAAATCACCAGTTTCCCCTGCCTAACATGGCTGACCGACAGATTCACCGAGACTCGAATTGGCATTCCTTGGTTAAGCCAGATCAATGCTTGTTCACACGCCTGCAATAACATTAACTCGCTGATATCGGTAATTAAGCCTGTTTCTTCAGCTAAGGAAATAAACTCTCCTGGCGGCACCAAACCAAGCTGCGGATGATTCCAGCGGACCAAGGCCTCCGCTGATCTGATCTGCCCATCAGACAGCGATAACTTAGGCTGGTAATAAGCCTCAAGCTGGCCTTCTTCGATAGCACGCCGTAGTTGTTGTTCAAGTTGTAAGCGCTCTAGAGTGCCTGCTTGGAGCTGATCGTTGTAAAACTGAAAGTTATTACCGCCCAAGTGCTTTGCATGCTGCATCGCCACATGACCTTGGCTTATTAAGCTTGCTGGTTCGCGTGAGTTTTCGGGTAATAGGCTGACACCAATTGATGCGCTAATAATTAACTCTTCACCAGCGACTTCCACAGGCAAGCGTATACGAGTCAATATCAGTGCACATAAGCGCGCTAGAGTGGCCGTGGTGGCACCATTATCTAAAATAATTGCAAATTCATTACCACCCAGACGGGCGACAGTGTGAGCTTCAGGTAAAATTTGGCTGAGTCTTCGGCTGACTTGGCGTAGCACCTGATCAGCCACTTCAATGCCCAAGCTATCGTTAAGCACCTTGAATCGATCCAAGTCAATCTGCAGCAAGGCCATAGCACCAGAAGTTTGCCGTGCCTGCTCAACCGCCCGCTGCAGACGCTTATGAAACAAAGAGCGGTTAGCTAAACCAGTTAGCTCATCATACTGAGTTAAATAACTTAAGCGCTCTTCAGCTTTGCGGCGTGCTGTTAAGTCAGTAAAGAAGCCGACAATATGGGTGATACGATTTTGCTCATTACGAACAATATTGATTTGTAGCCATTGCGGATACATCTCACCATTTTTACGCACGTCGAGAACTTCGCCTTGCCAACTACCTTCTTGCTCAATGCCTAAACGGATCATTTGATATTGTCTGACTATCTCTTTATTCGTAGTCTGCAACATGACATTGTGACCTATAACCTCTTCACGGTTATAACCGGTTACAGCCGTAAAAGACTTGTTGACCGTCAAAATATTATACTCAGAATCTAAAATAACAATCCCTTCAGTTCCAGCATCAAAAACACTAGAAGCCAAACGCAACTCGTCATCTCGTTTTTTACGTGCAGAAATATCGCGACGCGTACCCAGCATCCGCAGTACTCGCCCGGCATTATCACGCTCCACAGCGCGGCCGCGATCTTCTATCCAAACCCAGTGCCCATCATAGTGTTTAATACGGTACTCAACGGCATAGCCTTCCGCGCGCTGTTTCATATGCTCAATCATGGCATTGCGTAATACCGGCAAATCATCGGGGTGCAATAAGGGGCGTAAATCAGTTAACACTCCGCGAATTTTTTCACTCTCTAGACCAAAAATACTTTCTGTGCGGGTATGTAAAATCTCATCACTGACTAAATCCCAATCCCAAAGCGCCAGCTGACTGGCATCCAGAGCCAGCTCAAGACGATCTTGGCTTTTCTCAAGCGCGTACAAGGCTTCCTGCAATTCGACGGTGCGCGCATTAACACCTTCTTCTAAATCGGCTTGCACAGCTAACAATTGCTGCTCAGCGATTTCTTTCTTACCGATCTCAGTGGTTAATTGTGCATTTAAAGCATTGGTATGTTGCTGCGCTTCACGCAAAGTGTAGATTAATTGCTCTTTTTTACGTCGCTGCTCAAGGCCTTTATAGAGCAAGCGATTGACCTGCCAAGCTGCAGCTGTCAGAGCAAAAAAATAGATCGCGGTCAACAGTCCTAAACTGTGTAAGTTGTCTGAGCCTGAACGCAAATAGACCCAAATCGTCGGTATAAAAGCAAAGGCAGCATAACAAAGAAAGGCAAAAAAACTCATCGCATAAGCAATGCAGGCCGAAGCAAGCACCAAAGAAGCCAGCCCAAGCAACACAACCTGTCTAGAAAAATCAGCTTCTGGCAAGAAAAACACAGGAACCACGGACAGTGACAAGCCCGATAGGCAAGCTCCAACTAGCAGCAGATACCACCACAATACAGAGGTCTGCTCCTGAGTCGTACGGCGTTCAAATACAGATACTGTGATAAAGCGCAGAACCACTAAACATATAAGCACAACGAACCAACTGACCAGCCAGCTAAACTGTGATGTATCACGTAAAAGCCATAGGGACCCAATGCCGTAAACCAGCATTAATACACTAGGTATTAATGAACTACGGTACAAAATACTAATATTTTCAACGTCTTCTACATCACCTAAACGCTGATTTATTACCCTCTGCTGCATAATATTATTGCTCGCAATGCTGATTTTTATTGTTATCTCAAAGCACTATATAGGCTTTAGCTGCGGGCCGCCTGAGAATTTAGAATGACTGTACAGCGGTCAAGACAAGCTAACATTATCTGCATTCGTCTTTTAACAACAAGCTAGACAGCAAGAAAACTTGATACAACTTTAGATTACTCAACACAACACGGCATGTTTATAACTATTTATAGTTTTCAATGTGTTTGCCCTTAGTCGGCGCGCCCTCTAGAATGCTCCGATGCATGATGATATCTCACACTTATTAAACTCTCTCAACGAAGCTCAGCGTGAAGCTGTTGCTGCGCCCATTGGTCAACAACGGGTGCTGGCCGGTGCTGGCTCCGGCAAGACACGGGTTTTAGTACACCGTATTGCTTGGTTGATCCAGGTTGAAGGCGCTTCACCGCACAGCATTTTATCGGTGACCTTTACCAATAAAGCCGCGGCAGAAATGCGTTTGCGCATTGAAGACTTACTGGGTCTGAATCCAGCCGGTATGTGGGTCGGTACTTTCCATGGTCTAGCCCACCGTTTACTGCGTGCGCACTGGCAAGAAGCAGGTTTAGCCGAAGGCTTTAGCATTCTTGATGGTGATGACCAGCAGCGCCTACTCAAGCGTGTAATGCGTGAACTGGGTTTAGATGAGCAGCGCTGGCCGGTGCGCCAAGCACAGTGGTTTATTAACGGTCAAAAAGACGAAGGCTTACGTCCGCAGCATATCCAAGCCGGTGGCGATTTGTTTCTCGGCACCATGCTGCAAATCTACAGTGCTTATGAAGCCGCTTGCGCACGTGCTGGTGCGATTGATTTTGCTGAGCTATTACTGCGCGCCCTCGATCTATGGCGCGATAATCCAGGCCTGTTACAGCATTACCAGCAACGTTTTCAACACGTTTTGGTTGATGAGTTCCAAGACACCAACGCTGTGCAATACGCTTGGCTGCGATTGCTCGCACAAGGCGGTAAAAGCTTAATGGTGGTGGGCGACGATGATCAGTCGATTTACGGCTGGCGTGGCGCAAAAATTGAGAACATCCAGCAGTTCTCCAGCGACTTCGTCAACACCCAAAGCATTCGTCTGGAGCAGAATTACCGCTCCACGGCAACGATTTTGAAAGCCGCCAACGCCTTGATCAGCAATAACCAAGGCCGCCTCGGCAAAGAGCTGTGGACCGATGACCAAGAAGGCGAGCCGATTCGTCTCTACAGTGCTTTCAATGAATACGATGAAGCTCGTTATATTGTTGAATGCATTGAACAAGCACTGCGCAAAGATGACCTTAGCCGCAGCGAGATCGCCATTTTATACCGCTCTAACGCGCAATCACGAGTGCTTGAAGAAGGCCTACTGCGCGCGGCAATCCCCTACCGCATTTATGGCGGCCAACGCTTCTTTGAACGTTTAGAGATCAAAAATGCTTTAGCGTATTTGCGCTTATTACGCAGTCGCCATGATGACGGCGCAATTGAACGGGTGATTAACGTACCCACCCGTGGCGTCGGCGAAAAAACCATTGATGCCGTGCGCCAAGCCGCGCGTGAGCATGATGTTTCGCTATGGCAAGCGATGCATCTGCTGATTGAGCATAAAGCCTTACCGGGACGTGCCAGTAACGCCTTGCAAGGTTTTGTGGATTTGGTCAACGAGCTAGAAACTCGCACCCTCGATTGCGAATTGCACGCCATGACGCAAATCGTGATTGAGCAGTCAGGTTTGCTCAAGTACCACAAAGAAGAAAAAGGAGAGAAAGGCCAAGCACGAGTCGAAAACCTTGAGGAATTGGTCAGCGCAGCACGCACCTTCAGCAAAAGTGAAGACATCAGCGCCAGCGCAGACGAAATCGATGAGGATTTATCACCTTTGGTAGCTTTCTTGGACCATGCGGTACTGGAAGCCGGTGACACCCAAGCCGATGAGTTTACTGAAGCGGTGCAGTTGATGACTTTGCACAGTGCTAAAGGCTTGGAGTTTCCAGTGGTATTTATTGCTGGCATGGAAGAAGGCTTGTTTCCACATAAAATGAGCTTGGAAGAACCTGGTCGTTTAGAGGAAGAACGCCGCTTAGCTTATGTGGGTATCACCCGAGCCATGCGCCAGCTGTATTTTACTTGCGCTGAAACCCGCCGTTTGTACGGCTCGGAAACCTACAATAAAGTGTCGCGTTTCGTTCGCGAGATTCCTGCAGATTTGTTGCAGGAAGTGCGGATGAATAATAGCGTCAGCCGTCCATACCAAAGTAACCATCAAGTGCAATCCAGCAGCATGTTTAATGGCACTGAGATTCCAGAAACCGAGTTCAAGCTCGGCCAACTGGTACAACACCCGGTATTTGGCGAAGGCGTCATCCTCAATTTTGAAGGCGGCGGTGCGCAGGCCCGGGTGCAGGTCAACTTTGCTAACGATGGCATCAAATGGCTGATGGTCGCTTACGCTAAACTGCAGCCACTATAACGATAATAATTATGATTTAAACTGGATCAGGAGCCTATATGAAGCGTCGCCAGAACCTTACTTTTGCAGCCGTTATGACCGCTTGCTTTGCTTTATTCGGCTGTAATGAAGAGTCCGCCAACAACACAGATAGTGTTGCTACGCCTAAGCAACAGACTTTCAACTGGAAAATGGTCACCGCTTGGCCGAAAAATTATCCCGCTTTAGGTACTTCAGCCGAGCGTGTGGCTGAGCGTATCAACAGCATGAGCGATGGCCGCTTAACCATTAAAGTCTATGCTGGCGGTGAGTTGGTTCCACCACTGGAAGTATTTGATGCTGTCTCGCGTGGTACCGCGCAAATGGGCCATGGTGCAGCGTATTACTGGAAAGGCAAAACCGATACCGCACAGTTTTTCACTTCAGTGCCATTTGGTTTGTCAGCCATTGAAATGAATGCTTGGCTGCATAAAGGCGGCGGCTTGCAGTTATGGCAAGAAGCTTACGCACCCTTTGGCGTTAAACCTTTTGCCATTGGTAACTCTGGCATGCAAATGGGCGGCTGGTTTAACAAAGAAATCCACGGTTTAGATGACCTAAAAGGCCTAAAAATTCGTATGCCGGGTTTAGGTGGCGAAGTCCTGAATCGTCTCGGCGCAACCACTGTTAACTTGCCAGGCAGCGAAGTCTTTACCGCCCTACAAACCAATGCCATTGACGCCTCTGACTGGGTCAGCCCTTATAACGACTTAGCCTTTGGCTTACATAAAGCTGCAAAATACTATTACTACCCAGGCTGGCAAGAGCCGCAAGCGGTACTGGAGTTAATCATTAACCAAGCAGCGTGGGACAGCTTGCCGGCTGACTTACAAGCCATAGTGACGGAGGCGATTCGTGCCGGTAATGCCGATATGCTCGACGACTTCACCTGGAATAATGCCCGCGCTTTAAGTGAGCTGAAACAAGCTGATGTGCAGCTGCGCCGCTTCCCTGATGAAGTGTTACAAGCAATGAAACAAGAGTCGGCACTGGTGCTCAATGATTTAGCCAGCAAAAGTGACCTCAACCAGCGCATCTGGGATTCTATGCAAGCGTTCCAACAACAGGTGACACAAATGCATAAAATTTCTGAAAAAGAATTGTATAACTGGCGCGATTAGAGATCGTCGCGTGTTTTTAGCTCGCACGCTCTACGCCCATGTTCCTCACCCGTCGATTGCTGCATACTGCAACTTGCGACTGACTCGATTAACCTGACAATAAAGAGATATTTTTATGCAACGTTTTCTCAGTATCGCCTTAGCTCTGTGCCTAGGTTTAACCTTCAGCCTCGACGCTGATGCGAAACGCTTTGGCGGAGGTAAGTCATGGGGTGCAAAACCTAAGCACAGCCAAATGCAAAAACAACAAGCGCAACCGGCCGCAGGTCAAACAACCGGCAAACAGCCGGCCACAGCGGGTGCCAAGCCAGGTATCGGCGGCATGTTAATGGGCATGGCTGCAGGTGGATTACTCGCATCAATGTTTATGGGCGGCGCTTTTGAAGGCTTACAAATCATGGACATTCTGATTTTCGGTCTGATTGCTTTTGTCATCTTTAAGCTGATTGCCAGCCGCCGTCGACAAATGCCGCAGGCAGCTACGGCGGGCGGTCCAGCCATGCAACGTGAAGCGCACAACGCTAATCAAAATATTTTTGGCGGCTCTAGTGCTGCAGCACGTCCCGTGATTCAGGTGCCAGCTTGGTTCAATGAGAGCAGCTTCTTACAGGCTGCCGAAGGTCATTTTAATGCTCTACAACAGCACTGGGATGCCAATGAAATGCATCTGATTGCTGAGTTTGTCACCCCAGAAATGCTGACCTTCCTGGCTACTGAGCGCAGCAGTTTAGGTGATGCAATGCAATCAACCTACATTGATGATTTAACTGTGCAGCTCGATGGCCTTGATGAGCAAAGCGATCTGACTGTCGCCACTATCACCTTCCATGGCATTGCGAAAACCTCACGCTTTGATCAAGGTGAAGCCTTCAGTGAAAGCTGGCGTATGGAGCGTAAGAACGGCGACAACCAACCTTGGTTAATCGCAGGTATTCGTCAAAACGCTTAAGCTGCCCATCCCAATCTGAAGCGGACGCAGCAACTGCGCTGCTTCAGGTTTTCAGTAACACCCGTAATCGACAGAGCGAATACACCGTGGAAGAAGTAATTGACGAACTACGCGAGCGCAATGAGCCGGTTCCTGTAGCACTCGAGTTGCCTGATGAAGAAACCTTGGTCGAGATTCAAGAGCAAATCTTGATCCACCTGCCTTTTGCTCTACGTGAGTTTTTATTAACCGTCAGCGACGTGGTCTACGGCCATCTTGAGCCGGTTACCGCCAGCGATCCACATTCGCACACCTACCTACCTGAAGTGACAGCCACTGCTTGGGACTTAGGTCTGCCACGGCACTTAGTGCCAGTGTGCCACGATGCACCGATTTACTACGCAGTCGATGAAGACGGCGAAGTCTTCGCTTGGGATTCTGATAGCCAAGAGATGCTGGAAGATACCTGGGAAAGCGTTTGGCACTGGGCAAGAGATGTCTGGTTAGAAAGTTAACCCTCTCACAATAAGGTATAATTGCATCTTTTAAGCGCACACTATAGATGCGCGCAACTAAGAGAGCATTATGGAACCCGGATCATCAACACTCACCATGACCGTTTTAATGACCCCAGATAACGCAAATTTCTCGGGTAATGTGCATGGTGGTACCTTGCTTAAATACCTCGACGAAGTCGCCTATGCATGCGCCAGCCGCTATGCAGGTAGCTACGTAGTAACGCTCTCGGTCGATCAAGTGACCTTTCGTCAGCCTATCCATGTTGGTGAACTGGTGACTTTTCTGGCCTCGGTCAATTACACCGGACGCACTTCAATCGAAGTCGGCATTAAAGTTATCACTGAGAACATTCGCGAAAAGCTGGTCAGACACACCAACAGTTGCTTCTTTACCATGGTGGCGATTGACGACAAAGGCCAATCAATTGCAGTTCCGCCTCTAAAGCCGACGAGTGAGGATGCGATCAGACGCTTTGCCAACGCCCAAGAACGCCGTGCTATTCGTGCGGAGCTGACTGAGCGCTACAGGGCTCTGAAAGACTAACCTGCAGTTTCTACCACAGCTAAAAACACAAAAGCGCAACAGCAAAGCCAGTTCATCACTCACTTTGCCATTGCGCTTTAATTTTGCGCGTTACTTAAACGTCAATATTATTATCAACTTCCTGTACTTTGCCGCCGCGCGCTAAAAACTCTTCCATCGCTTTCGCTAGCGCATCGCGCTCTTTTTGCTTGGCTTCAACCGATGGTAAATCATCAATACTGACGGCTGCTTTCGCTTTACTGCGAGTCGGTGCAACCACTGCGTCAGAACCATCATCGATGCTGTCATCAACCACATCATCGTCAACGTCATCAACGTCTTCTACATCATCGAGACTGATATCATCAGTATCCACTTCGCTGTCATCGCCAGCTTCTAATTCTTCTGTTTCTAATTCGTCATCAAACATAGTCAACCTCAAGCCTGCCTTCAGCAAGATAGCTTTTAATCTAGCGCCGAAAACATTCAGCACTTAAATTGGGATTAGCATAATTACCGCGATACTGGGTTGCAATAGGGTCAATAAGCTGCACTATAAAAATATCAGCTCACTATTGCCATCATGCATTGGGCGCGCATTCTAGTGCGATAAAAAGAAAATAACTACGACAAATAGATTCTTTTTTTTAATTTGTAAAATCCGCAGGTTTGAGGGGCGCGTGACCTATAATACGTCGCCAAAAAACTAAGGCGCAACCCGCGAAGAGTTACGCCTTAGTCGTATTAATGCACTGCTGTAATTGCCGTAAATGTCAGCACAGCAAGAGTAAAACGCTGATTAAATAGCGTCGGAGCCGGTCTCGCCAGTACGAATACGCACAGCTTGCTCTAGGCTAACCACGAAAATTTTACCATCGCCGATTTTTCCAGTATTCGCAGCTTTACTGATCGCTTCGATAACGCGATCTAGTTGCGCAGCGGCAATGGCCACTTCAATTTTGACTTTAGGTAAAAAATCAACAACATACTCTGCGCCACGGTACAGTTCGGTATGACCCTTCTGCCGGCCAAAGCCTTTAACTTCAGTCACTGTAATACCTTGTACACCAATTTCTGACAATGCTTCACGAACATCGTCCAGCTTGAACGGTTTGATGACAGCGGTAACTAATTTCATACAGTCTCTCCGGGATTAGATGACTCATCAATCAAGTCAATTTTGAACATGCTTACAGCTAACGTCTATGCCTTAACACTCTGTACCCTATGGCATGCATAGATCGATACAACAATCACACACAATATTTTAGCAAGCATACAAATACAATACGCTTTTTTTTATCCGCCCGCAGCGCAACCAGCATAAAGTCTAGATTAGCCACCGACAAACCCAGTCGCATGTGCTCACACAGATTCACAATTGTGCTGACGTGCTAAACTGCATTCATCATGATTAAGGAATTTTCCTATGTTACCGCCTAAAGCCTTATTTGACAGCATCAGCAGCCATGTCGGAAATCTACTTGGCAGTGAAAACCCATTGCCGCGCGCCGAAGTAGAAGCGCAGTTCAAAGCACTGATACAAAGCGCCTTTAGCAAGCTGGATCTGGTCAGCCGTGAAGAGTTTGACAGTCAAATGGTTGTACTGGCCCGCACTCGTGCACGTTTAGAAGCACTCGAGAGCAAAGTCGCTGAATTAGAAGAGCAACTGCAACCTGCTGCATCTGAATAAAACGAAGTTAGACGGCCTACAGCTGGCCTGATAAAGCTGCTCAACAGATAAGATCAAGGAGGATCTATGTCTCTTGCTATTATGCATAGCCGTGCGCAAATTGGTGTTGAAGCACCTGCAGTCAGCGTGGAAATCCATTTAACCAATGGTTTGCCGTCACTGACGATTGTTGGCCTGCCAGAAACTGCAGTGCGCGAAAGTAAAGACCGCGTGCGCAGTGCTCTTCTCAACAGCGCGCTCGAGTTTCCACGCAAACGTATCACCCTTAATCTGGCCCCCGCTGATCTGCCGAAAGAAGGTGGCCGTTTTGATTTAGCGATCGCTCTAGGCTTGCTGGCCGCCAGTGCACAACTACCAGGCGGCTGTCTCGATGGTTTTGAATGCTTAGGCGAACTGGCGCTGTCAGGGCATGTACGGCCGGTACGTGGCGTGCTGCCTGCCGCCCTCGCCGCTCGCGCTGCCGGACGTGCGCTGGTCGTAGCTTTAGCCAACGCCGAAGAAGCCTGTTTAGCCACGGGCTTAAAAGTCTATGCGATTGATCATCTGCTCGAACTGGTTGGTCATTTTAATCAACACAGTCCGCTTAAGCCTTATGTGTCACAAGGTCTACTGGCACAAGTGCCGCGCTATCCAGACTTACTTGAAGTACAAGGCCAGCAAGCCGCTAAGCGCGCTTTGGTAGTCGCCGCAGCAGGCATGCATAATTTATTACTTACCGGGCCGCCAGGAACGGGGAAAACCCTCTTAGCCAGTCGGCTCCCAGGGCTACTGCCACCACTCAGTGAAAAAGAAGCACTGGAAGTGGCTGCGGTGCAATCAGTAGTCAACCTTGAGCCCTTGCGTGGTTGGCCACAAAGACCGTTTCGCCAACCGCATCATAGCGCTTCAGGCCCAGCGTTAGTCGGCGGTGGTAGCCGTCCGCAGCCCGGTGAAATCAGCTTAGCCCACCAAGGCATTTTATTTTTAGATGAGCTGCCTGAATTCGACCGCAAAGTGCTTGAGGTGCTGCGCGAACCTATGGAGTCTGGCTACATTGTCATTGCTCGTGCGCACAGCAAAGTGCGCTTTCCCGCGCGTTTCCAGTTGGTCGCAGCGATGAACCCTTGTCCCTGCGGTTACTTTGCAGACCCCAGTGGTCGCTGCCGCTGCAGTCATGAGCAAGTACAGCGTTATCGCCAAAAGCTTTCCGGGCCCTTACTCGACCGTATCGATCTGCATATTCCTGTAGCTCGTGAAACGACCTCACTGCGTCAACCTAAAGAACCTGGGTTAAGTTCGGCGCAGGCTGTTGAGCAAGTTTGTGCAGCACGTCAGCGCCAGTTAAATAGACAAGGCTGCAGTAATGCACAATTAGACTTAAATGCCTTAAGAGAGCATTGCACATTAGGAGAAGAGGATCGGATTTGGCTTGAGCAAGCCAGTGAGCGCTTGAACTTATCGCTACGTGCCACACACCGTATTTTGAAAGTGGCGCGTACCTTAGCTGACCTAGAAGCAGCGCCAACGATCTGCCGTGGACATTTAGCTGAGGCTCTACAATATCGTTTTAACGAACAACAATGAAAAGAGCCCGCGCGTTCACACTGAGCACGCGGGCAATTCTGAATTATTCTGCTTTCGGCTTGGCTTTTCTAGGCATCAAATATTTCATCAGGCCTTGGAACCACATAACCAACATGGTGTTGCCTTGGATTTGAATGTTTTTATCTTGGATGCCTTGCATAAACGCCAACTGCTTGTTTTTTGCATTCATCGTGGCGAAACCATACGCTGAATCTTTAAAGCCAATTGAAAAAGCTTGTTCTTGAGCTGCACCGGAACGACTTTCTAAACGATTATTAGCGACGACAAAATGACGAGCCACTTTGCCATCAAGAGTGTGCAGCATAAAAGTTAAGTCTTTACCGTCCAATTGTTTTTGAAAAGCAGGGTTAGTTTTGCTGGCCTTACTCATCATACGACCGAGCATCCAGAGTAAAAAACGAAATCTCATTAAACAGTTCCAAATAATAAATTGCGGTTATTTTAATACAAAACAGTATAAAACGGCGCATTTAGCAGCAATCTTTACTAATTTTGCCGAATTTTAGTGAATCAATGCGCGACCCAGTAGCGTATCGCGCATCAGCTCAAGCGGTTCGTCTTACAAGCTCACCGCTTCTTTAAGCTGCTTACCAGGCTTAAAAGCCACGGTATTGCTGGCTTTAATGGTTAGCGCTTCGCCCGTTTGTGGGTTTTTACCGGTACGCGCACCACGGTGACGCTGAGCAAAAGAACCAAACCCCACCAAAGTAACAGTGTCATTGTTACTTAGCGCTGCGGTCACTTCTTGTAAAATAGCATTGAGCACACGCCCTGCTTGCTCTTTACTGATATCTGTTTTTTCGGCAATTGCCGCGACCAATTCTGGTTTACGCATGTGAGACCTCATTTTATTGTTGTTAAGTGTGTCTAGCTGTAGAGCGGTCAAGCATCATACTAACGTCTACCTAAAGTAGGCTTGCAAAGCATGGCACGGCATCAGGCCAGTGGCCAGTACCTGAACTGCTTTTCATGACGATTTTTACACCTAGTCGGCATTTATCCATCTGTTTTTATTAAAAAACCTAATAACAGTCGGCCAGCAGTGCAAATTGCAACAGTAAAATCATCGTTTAATGCGTGCTAAACTGCCGTATCACTCTTAGTTAGATTAAGTAGCGCTGTGTCTACCACCAACTTCTGCATGCCTGCCTCAGCTTGGCACTCAAAGCCAACCTCATCTCTCGCACTCAACGACTGGTTGTTTGATCAAAACTCGTTAACTCAGCGCCTGAGCGCGTTATGCCAGTTCGGCTTTATCGTGCAACCCGTCAATGAAGGTTGGCAAACACTAAGCTTAGATGAATGCGCTGCGCTACATCTTGCGCCAAACAGTACCGGCTGGGTACGCGAAGTGTTTCTGTGCGATGGCACGCAACCTTGGGTATTTGCCCGCAGCGTTGCCGGCCAAGCCGAACTGATGCAGGCCAATTTTGATCTTAGCCAACTCGGTAGCCGTTCACTTGGGCAATTATTGTTTAATGAGCAAGCCTTTAGCCGTGGACCACTGCAAATCTGCCAGCTCTCGGTTACGCAGTTACCTGTCATCGCGCAACAACAGAGCGCAGGGCAGCAGCACGTGTGGGCACGCCGCTCATGTTTTAAAAAAGATTCACTCGGTGTGCTGGTGGCCGAAGTTTTTTTGCCTAAACTTTGGCAGGATACCGATCCGACGCTAATGGGTTAATACCCTCACGACACTCTCCAGCTTGCTTACTACCCTATTACGGAGCTCACCATGCTTAACCAGTTGCTTAAATCCTTCAATCGTCTTCACCCAAGAGCATGGGATTTTATTCAACTGATGCGCCTTGATCGCCCAATCGGCATCTACTTGCTGATGTGGCCGACCCTATGGGCCTTATGGATTGCCGGAGAAGGTTCGCCAAGCATTAAAAATGTTGTGATTTTTATCCTCGGGGTGATTCTGATGCGCTCAGCCGGTTGTGCGATAAATGACTTTGCTGACCGCGGCATTGATGGCGATATTTCTCGCACTAAGGATCGCCCGATTGTCAGTGGTCGTGTTACCGCCAAAGAAGCGCTCATCACCTTTGCCATATTGGTTGCTATCAGCTTTGGCTTGGTCCTACTGACCAACAGTCAAACAGTTTACTGGGCTTTCTTAGCTGTCGGTTTAGCGGCGCTGTATCCGTTTACCAAGCGTTACACCTATTACCCGCAAGTCGCCCTGGGCGCAGCCTACTCGTGCAGTATTCTTTTAGCTTTTAGTGCGCAAACCGGTAGCGTACCGCATGAAGCGTGGCTGATTTATATTGCTAACCTGCTCTGGACCATTGCTTACGATACGTACTACGCAATGAGTGACCGCGAAGATGATTTAAAAATCGGAGTCAAATCAACTGCAGTGCTATTTGGTGATGCCGACCGCTTTATTATCTTAACCTTGCAAGGCAGCGCGTTATTCTGTTTGTTACTGGCCGCAGCTAAGTTTGAGCTTGGCGGTTATTTCCAGTTGGGCTTAGCAGGTGCTGCCGGCTGCTTTATTTGGGAGTTTATCTATACACGCCAACGCGATGCACAATCTTCACTGCGTGCGTTTTTGCATAATCACTGGGCAGGCTTGTGTATCTTTCTGGGCCTAATTGCCCATTATGCTTTCGGTGCTTGATAGCCTGAAGAAGCATCTGCACAGCTACAAGACAATATCTTGAGCCGTGCAGTCAACAGATGATCTGTGAAAGGATTAAGCGCTCGCTTACTCGCCACCCACCGCAAAGTTAGGCAAGCTGTCGATCGGCTGGTTAAAGTCAAAAGGAATCGACTCCACTGCAAGACCGACATTACGCTGCACAACAAAGTGCAAATGTGGGCCGGTGCTGTTACCGGTATTGCCTGAGCGTGCCAGGTAGCTACCCACATCAACACGCTGCCCTTCTTTCACGCTGACCGAGCCTTTCTGCAAGTGTAAGTACACACCCATGGTGCCGTCATCGTGCAAGACACGGACAAAATTACCTGCAGGATTTTCCCCACGGCCGGTTTGCTGGTTTTCAGTTTTTACAATCACCCCAGAGCGTGCAGCGACAATCGGCGTGCCTTCCGGCATAGCAATGTCTAATGCGTAACGGCCTTTGGGGGTGAAATGACTGTATTTACCATTGGCACCCTGAGTCAGACGAAAAGGTCCGCCACGCCAAGGCAATGGATATTCGCTGGAGGTTGGGATTAAACGCGGATCACCTAAGGCATAACGCAGTTTGGGCTTGTACTGCATCGGTTTCGAAGCATCTTTAGGCGCCAAAGTCAGTAAGCGAATTTTACTGCGCGGCGGCAACACCCAACGAATCGGCTTTTTGCTTTCGCCGGCAAGATTGCTTTGTTTTTCTAGGCTTAATTCAATTTCAACTGGGCCGTATAAATCATTACGTACCAACAAAGTTTCACCGGCCGCATGCTTGTGCGTCTCCAGTTTCACTTCATTTTCAATGTGCTCGATCATACGATCGCTAAACACGAAAATTTTCGCACCAGCTTTAGCTTTATCGGTATAAGTCACCACGCCATTGGCGTCGGTGTATTTATAGACAGTTAAGGCATGACTTTGCCCACTAAGCAAAGTGAACAAAGATATTATTAGAATTTTTTTATACATATTTTTGCCCAGCATTAATTCAGCCACCAAATCTAGCAGTATGAAAAAAAATACTCTAATACTATTGGGCTAGTCTGTGACTGACTTTACCTGAATGAACACAAACCATTAATTTTGACTCAATGTATTTATGCACTCGGAGTAAAATGTCGCTGTGCAGTGCCTCTGGCAATTAAACGCGATAAATAATCAAGCTTTTTTGGATCACTATCGACAAAACGACAAGTTACTTGCAGCCACTCACTATCCGGACGCGCTTCGAGCGCACCAACACTATGCACATACGCATTCAGTCTTGCCACCTCAGCCTCATCTCCTTGCTCTAAATCAAGCACAGCGTTATCTAACACTTGCGGTAAAACCTGGCCACGCTTAATCACTAAGAGCGCATCTTTTAAGCTTAGCGCTTTAATCACGCAAGCAAATTCACCATTAGATAAACGTAAACTCGCCTGACCTTGACCGCTTAAGGCAGCAGCCGGCTTTTTTGCAGGTGGAACAGATGAGGGTGCAGCAGTATTTCTAGTAGCAAGAGTGATTGATGCTGCTGGCGGCGGCGGAGCAACTTTTTGACCCGTCAGCACAGATAACGAATCATTACTCACACCGGTACTCAACATACGTACTGGAGCCGAGCTCTGTAAGGCCTGTAAACGACCACTACGACTCAATGCCTTAGTGACCTTAGTAATCAGTTGCTCTTGAGTAAACGGCTTACCAATATAATCGGTGACGCCGGCCTGAATGGCTTGCACAACATTTTCTTTATCACCTCGACTGGTGACCATAATAAACGGAACTGCTTTGTATTCAACTTGCTGACGAAACCAAGAGAGCAGCTCTAAACCGCTCATCTCCGGCATTTCCCAATCACACAGAATCAAATCAAAACCTTGTGCCGCAATTATTTGTTGCGCCTTACGCCCATTCACCGCTTCTTCCAGTTGAATGCCTGGAAACTGACTGCGCAAGCCTTTTTTCATCAAGTCGCGGATAAAAGAGGCATCATCAACAATCAACACATTAACTTTACTCATTGATGCCTCTCTTTATTCTTTTAACTTGCACTTTTGACTGTCGTGTCATCCACGCCAGTACTCAGTCAGCGATTTCAACGCTAAAACTACGCTTGAACTTCTGCACCAGCTTGCATGCGCTGTAACTCTTGAGCGTATAACGCATCAAAGTTAACCGGCGCTAACATCAAGGCTGGGAACGAGCCTCGTACCACTAAGCTATCTAATGTTTCACGCGCATACGGAAACAAAATACTTGGGCAGAACGCACCTAATGCATGATTTTGCGATGGCGCATCCAAACCTTGAATCAAGAAAATACCGGCTTGTTGCACTTCAGCAATAAAAGCGACTTCTTCGCCAGTTCTAACTGTGACAGTTAAGGTCAGCACAACTTCAAAAAAATCGCCTTCTAGCGCACGCTGACGGGTATTGAGGTCTAACTCAACCGCAGGGCTCCAGTCTTCACGGAAAATCTCTGGGCTTTTTGGTGCTTCAAACGATAAGTCTTTGACATAAATACGTTGCAAGGAAAATTGTGATGATTGCTCTTCCTGAGCAGCTACGCTGTTTTGTTCGGTCATGCTGTTGTTATCCTTATTAAATATATTGAACTGACTGAATCGATGCAGGATGTCTTTTGTACAGCAACAATCTCTGCTTTTCTAGCCTCTGCGTCTAGCTTGCCAGCAGCGCATCAAGTTTGCCGGCGCGCTCCAGAGCAAATAGCTCATCGCAGCCACCAACATGTAACTCGCCAATCCAGATCTGCGGCACTGAGGTGCGCTTGGCTTTTTCTGCCATCTGCGCACGTAAGGCCGCCTTACCGTCGACTTTAATCTCTTCAAAAGCCACGTCTTTACTGTGCAAAAGCTGCTTAGCGCGGGTGCAATACGGGCACCAGTCACTGGAGTAGATAATTACTTTAGCCATGTTATTTCACCACTGGAAGATTTTCACTGCGCCAGCCGGTGATGCCGCCCGATAAGCGTGCGGCAGTAAAGCCAGCTTTCTTCAATTCAGCACAAGCACCACCGGCATTCATACCTGATGCACACACCACAATGATGGTTTTATCTTTATGCTTTTCTAACTCAGCCATTTTATCTTTCAGCTGATCGTTGCTGATATTGACTGAGCCAACGATATGCCCTGTGCTGAACTCTTTTTTCGGGCGAATATCTAAAATAAACGCTTCATCGCGATTGACCATAGCGGTCAACTCACGCGAGCTCAAATTACGCCCAGCATTGCGCGACTGCTGCACGATCAGCAACACAACCAGGACGATAAATGTTCCGCTGAGCACATAGTGCGCAGTAATAAATTCAAGAAATTTGGCAAGCGTATCAGCAAACATAATCGGTACTCAGAGCGTTAGAATCTGCAAAGTATACACAGACCTGCGCATTCTCTGAACTACTAACAATGACGTGCGCAGCACATCCAGCTAAACTTAGCGCATATTCTGTTATCCACTTGTGAGTTTATTCTTATGCATGCCACGCCTAAACCTCTAGTTTTAGTGATTCTCGACGGTTTTGGTCATAGCGACTGCCCTGACTACAACGCCATTTACAGTGCCAATACGCCGGTTTATGACCAACTACGTGAACAATATCCGCACAGCCTTATCTCTGGCAGCGGCATGGATGTTGGCTTGCCTGACGGGCAAATGGGCAACTCTGAAGTCGGCCATATGAACCTTGGCGCTGGTCGTGTGGTGTATCAAGACTTCACACGTATTACTAAAGCCATTAAAGACGGTGACTTTTTCAGCAACCCAGCACTGAGCAAAGCCGTTGATCAAGCCGTGGCGCAGAGCAAAGCTGTACATATTTTAGGTTTGCTCTCTGAAGGTGGCGTACACAGTCATCAAGAGCATTTAATTGCGATGATTGAATTAGCGGCGCAACGCGGTGCAGAAAAAATTTACCTGCATGCTTTTTTAGATGGCCGTGATACGCCACCACGCAGCGCCCAGCCTTCGATCGAAGCGATTGAAGCAGCTTGCGCGAAACTGGGTAAAGGCCGTATCGCCAGTCTGATTGGCCGCTATTATGCAATGGACCGTGATAATCGCTGGGATCGTGTCGAGCAAGCGTGGCAGTTGCTGGTCGATGGCAAGGGTATTTATCAAGCCAACAGCGCCAGCGCTGCATTGGCTCAGTCCTATACCCGCGAGGAGTCCGATGAGTTTGTTAAAGCCACCACTATTGGTGAACCTGTGCGCATGGAAGATGGCGACAGCGTGATCTTTATGAACTTCCGTGCCGACCGCGCTCGCGAACTCAGCCATGCGTTCTTAGATAAAGAGTTCGCAGGCTTTAAGCGCCAGCGTTTACCGCAGCTGAGCCAGTTCGTAATGCTCACCCAATACGCTGCTGATTTACCTGCGCCCAGCGCCTTTGCACCAACAGCATTGGTCAATGTGCTCGGTGAATACCTTGCAAATCAAGGCAAAACGCAACTGCGCATTGCGGAAACAGAAAAATACGCACACGTGACTTTCTTTTTCTCCGGTGGTCGCGAGCAGCCATTCGAAGGTGAAGAGCGTATTTTAATTCCATCGCCAAACGTTGCCACCTACGACTTACAGCCACAAATGAGTGCGCCAGAAGTTACAGACCGCATTGTCGAAGCGATTGAAAAGCAGCAATACGATGTGATAGTAGTCAACTACGCCAACGGCGACATGGTTGGTCATACCGGCGTGTTCTCCGCAGCAGTGCAAGCTGTTGAGTGCCTGGATGCTTGCCTTGGCCGCATCGTCAGCGCACTCGATAAAGTCGGCGGTGAAGCGCTGATTACGGCTGATCACGGCAACGTTGAGCAAATGGAAGATGAAAGCACCGGCCAAGCACATACCGCACATACCTGTGAGCCAGTACCTTTTATTTATGTCGGCAAACGTCCTGCCAGCATGCGTAACGATGGTGTATTGGCAGACGTTGCACCGACCATGCTGACTTTGATGGGTTTACCGATTCCAACAGAAATGACTGGACGCAGTATCCTCAAACTCAACTAACACTGCTTAATATTGCGTGGTAAGAGTGCTAAACACTACGCAATTGTGCAATCGCCTAGCATCAGCATGCTGTTTGCTGGGCGTTTTTTAGGCATAATCCATTCTCTGTATTGCTCAGGTTCCTCCCGTCATGTTTCGCACTTTTTTATTTATTTTACTCAGCTGTGCATTCACTGTTGCCGTGGCGGCTGATCAGCGCGCGCAAACCAAGCAAGAGATTGCCCAAGCGGCTAAAGATATTGCCGAATTAAAAAAACAATTAAGTAAAATTCAACAAGAAAAATCCAGCGCTGAACAAGAACTGAAAAAAACTGAAACTGAAATTGGTGAACTAGAAAAACAAGTTAACGATCTGCAGCAACAGGAAAAAAAAACTGAACAAGAACTAGACCTACTAGATAAGCAGAAAAAAAAACTGCAAAGCTCGCGCCTTGACCAGCAAAAACTTATTGCCATTCAAGCCCGTGCAGCATATCAAGCCGGCCAGCAAGAGCCTTTACGACTCTTGCTCAATCAACAACAACCAGAAAAATTCTCGCGCAACCTGACCTACTATCAATACATCGGTAAAGCCCGTCAGCAGCAAATCAATGAGTTCAACGAAACTATCCGTCAAATCACCAATATTTCTGAACAAATTACTGAGCAACAGAACAATCTCGCCAAACAACGCGCCAGTTTGCTGAGCAAACAAGAATCACTGAAAACCTTACGTCAACAACGCCAACAAAAAGTGACGAGTCTCAGCCAAAAGCAACGCAAAGAAGCTCAATCTCTGAACACTCGTCAAGCCGATCAAGCAGCACTGAATAAAGTATTGCAGACCATTGAGGCTACTCTCGCACGACAAGCTCAAGAGGCGCACGAGGCTGAGCGCAAACGGCAACGACTGATAGCTGAGCAACAGCGCCAACAGGCTGAACAACTGCTTGATAAACAACCACAACCAGTAGCAGGCAAACAACCTCAAAGCCCGATGGTGTCTACTGCAATCACCCACAACGGTGGCAACTTTTCCACTGTTCGCGGCAAATTGCCTTGGCCGGTTAACGGCCGTCTGATCGCCCGCTTCGGTAGTCCTCGTGGAGATACCCGGAGTAAATGGGACGGCGTCTTAATCAGTTCACAAGCAGGTACTCAGGTGCGCGCAATTCATCCAGGTCGTGTAGTATTTGCCGACTGGCTGCGTGGTGCTGGTTTATTAGTGATTGTAGACCACGGCGACGGCTACTTAAGTCTTTACGGCCACAATCAGAGCATATTGAGCCGTCCCGGTGATATGGTGCAAACAGGCCAAGCAATATCGACAGTCGGCAATACTGGCGGTCAAGATCAAGCAGCGCTGTATTTTGCTATACGTCAAAAAGGAAAGCCTGCGGATCCAACACAATGGTGCCGCACACAAGGTTAGTCGCAATGCCATTCTTCACAAGGAGTTATCTCATGCCCTTTCCAAGAACTCGTTTAGCCTCAGCTTTACTAAGCTCGATGCTGTTGCTGGGCATGCTCAACTCGAGCGTAAGCGCCGCACCCAGCGCACCAGCGGCAGAGACTCCAACGGCACAAACGCTACCACTCAATGACTTACGTACATTTGCTGAAGTTTTAGAGCGCATCAAAACAGCCTACGTCGAACCGATCGACGATAAAACACTGTTTGAAAATGCGATTAAAGGCATGCTCAGTAATCTCGACCCACACTCCAGTTACTTAGAGCCCGACGCCTTTCGTGATCTACAAGAAAGTACCAGTGGCGAATTTGGTGGCTTGGGTATTGAAGTTGGCCTAGAAGATGGCATTTTACAAGTCATCGCACCGATTGATGACTCCCCTGCCTCGGCGGCCGGTTTAGAAGCACAAGACTTAATCATCAAAATCGATGACCAACCGACCAAGGGCTTATCCTTGATGGAATCCGTCGAGAAGATGCGCGGCAAGCCGGGCACCAGCATCCGCTTGACCATTGTCCGTGAAGGCCGCAAACCTTTTGAAGTAACCCTTAAACGTGCGGTGATTAAAAGTCGCAGTGTCAAAAGCCAGTTACTAGAAAATGATTATGGCTTTCTGCGCATCAGCCAGTTTCAAGTCAACACTGGCAGTGAAGTTGAAAAAGCACTGGCTAGCCTAAAGAAAGAAAACAAAGGTCAGCCGCTGAAAGGTCTGATTTTGGATTTACGCAATAACCCAGGCGGCGTCTTGCAAGCCGCTGTCGAAGTGACTGATCACTTTATCAGTTCAGGTTTGATCGTCTACACCAAGGGCCGTTTAGCCAATGCTGAACTGCGATTTTCTGCCAATGCCGAGAACGCCAGCGAAGGCGTACCCTTAGTGGTACTGATCAATGGCGGCAGCGCCTCAGCTTCTGAAATTGTCGCAGGTGCGTTACAAGACCATAAACGCGGCATTGTCATGGGCACCGACAGCTTTGGCAAGGGCTCCGTACAAACGGTGTTACCACTGAACAATGATCGTGCGCTGAAGCTGACTACAGCCTTGTATTACACGCCGAAAGGTCGCTCCATCCAAGCCCAAGGCATTGTTCCTGACATCCTCGTTGAACGTGCAAAACTCAGCCAAGAAGATAGCGCAATGGGGATTAAAGAAGCGGACTTGGTCGGACACTTGGGCAATGGTAATGGCGGGCCTGACAAGCGCAGCAATGCTGATAAAGATAAAAAGCCACGCTTGCAAGATGAAGACTATCAAATCAATCAGGCGATTAATTTGCTAAAAGGTATTAACGTTCTCAGTAGCAAAAAAGCACAGTAAGCTGCTGATCAACTACGGCGGTGTCGGTGAGCTTACCGCACCGCCGCTGACTGCTTAGAAATACTTATTAAAGTATTGTTCAATTTCACCCTGTGCACGCATAGCATCCAATGTTTGCTGCAGTTGAGCGACTACAGCATCATCTGTTTCTTTATTAAAAGCTAAATATAAGTCTGCTCTATTAAAGCGTAAGATCGTTTTTAGATTTCTCACACCTTCTTGAGCGGCTAAATAACGTCCAGCAGGATCACCTGTAGCCCATAAATCAATCTGACCACGATCAAGCTTTAATGCATTTTCTTGATCTCTTAGGGCGCTAGTCGGCTCAATGGCATGATTTTCTAAATACTCAGTAATGACATCACCTTTATAAGATCCTATTTTATATAGACGCGCATCTTCTAAGGTTTGCAAAGTAATAGTGCTGTCGTTACGGGCTAAAAGTACCCAATCATCAGGACCAATTGGCCCAACCCACTTAAATAAATCTTCGCGTTCAGCAGAGCGTGACATCACAAACACGCCAAAGTCTGGCTTCGTCAATACTTGCTGATAAACCCTTTCCCACGGGAAACGCAGCGTCAAAGTGTAATCAATATCTGCTCGACGAAACATTTCACGAACAATATCTGTAGCAATCCCTTCAATATTTTCATCTTTACCAAAGTTTTTCCCGTTTCGCTCCATATTGTAAGGAGGGAAATTCTCAGTTAACAGATGTACTTTATAATTCTGATCCGCGGCCCAAGTGATTGACCCAAAAAACAAGGCCATCAACATTAAACTAATTTTAATTTTAAACACTCCATCCCCCAAAATAATATTTATGATTAGTATTAACGTACAACAATACCTTGGCTGGCTAAATAAGCTTTAGCTTCAGGGATGGTATATTCGCCAAAATGGAAAATACTGGCGGCCAATACTGCATCGGCCTTACCGAGCAAAATACCGTCGGCCAAGTGCTGCAGATTACCCACACCACCCGACGCGATCACCGGAATATTAACTGCATCGCTGACTGCGCGAGTCACGCCCAAGTCAAAGCCGTTTTTCATTCCGTCTTGATCCATACTGGTCAGCAAAATTTCACCGGCACCAAAACTTTCCATTTTCTTCGCCCACTCAACCGCATCAATGCCGGTTGGCTTGCGGCCTCCGTGGGTGAAGATCTCCCAGCGTGGTGGCTCGCCGACTGCAGAAACCTGCTTGGCATCAATCGCGACAATAATGGATTGCGAACCAAAACGCTGCGCTGCTTCTTGCACGAACTCTGGGGTGAACACAGCTGCTGAGTTGATAGAAACCTTATCAGCGCCTGCGTTTAGCAAATTGCGAATATCGTTAACAGTGCGCACACCACCGCCAACAGTTAGCGGGATAAACACTTGGCTGGCCATGCGCTCGACAGTTTGCAACATGGTGTCGCGGCCTTCTAGGGTCGCAGTAATGTCGAGGAAAGTGATTTCATCAGCGCCCTGTTCGTTATAACGACGGGCAATTTCTACTGGATCGCCAGCATCGCGAATATTCTCAAATTTTACCCCTTTAACCACACGTCCATTTTCAACATCAAGGCAAGGAATGATACGTTTCGCGAGCGTCATACAGCTCTCCACAGAGTAAGTTAAGTTGCATTATTGTTATAAAAAAGCCCTTGTATAAAAGGACTTTTACAAAGCAAAAGGATTACTTGAAGCTATCGCACAATGCTTGCGCTTCGGCTACATCCAGCGTGCCTTCATAAATAGCACGCCCGGTAATCGCGCCGACAATGCCTGAAGCCCGTGCATTTAATAACGACTGCACATCACCCAAATTATGAATACCGCCTGAAGCAATCACTGGAATACTGGTGGCACGCGCTAATGCTGCTGTGGCTTCAACGTTACAGCCCTGCATCATGCCGTCTTTGGCAATATCGGTATACACAATTGCCGACACTCCATCTGCTTCAAAGCGCTTGGCCAAATCAATCACTTGCAGTTCGCTGATTTGCGCCCAACCATCAGTCGCCACAAAACCATTCATCGCATCAAGCCCAACAATCACTTTACCGGGAAATGCTTTGCAGGCTTCAGCCACGAACTCAGGCTCCTTAACTGCTTTGGTACCAATAATCACATAGCTGACACCGGCGCGCACATAATGCTCGATGGTCTCAAGGGTGCGAATACCACCACCAATTTGAATCGGCAGATCGGGGTAACGCGCAGCAATGGCTTTAACCACTTCGCCATTCACTGGCTGGCCTTCAAAAGCACCATTTAAGTCAACCAAGTGTAAGCGACGGCAACCCGCCTCAACCCACTTCGCGGCCATCTCCACTGGATCATTTGAAAAAACAGTGGAATCTTCCATACGTCCTTGGCGCAGTCGTACACAAGCACCATCTTTTAAATCAATCGCGGGAATAATCAGCATTAAATCAGCCTGCCTAAAAGTTAAGTCAATCGATTAACTCAGAATCCGACGCTACCAGCGCCCGTCCCAAGCTACAAAATTTTGTAACAGTTGTAAGCCGTTAGTGTGGCTTTTTTCTGGATGAAACTGCACAGCAAAACACGGGCCGTCAGCTAGCGCGGCAGCAAACGGCAAGCCATATTCACAGCTACCAGCAACCTGACGCTGATTATCAGCCTGAACATAATAGCTATGCACAAAATAAAAGCGCGACTGGTCAGGGATGTTGTGCCAGAGCGGATGATCCAAACGCTGCTCGACAGTATTCCAGCCCATGTGTGGCACTTTCAGACGCTCACCATCTATCTGCAAGTTCTGCCCGAAGTAACGTACCTGCCCAGGAAATAAACCTAAGCAAGGCACACCGCCATTTTCTTCACTACTATCAAGCAAAGCTTGCATACCGACGCAAATACCTAGAAACGGACGATCTTGACTGACTTCGCGGATCACATCTAGCAACTCAAAACGCTGCATTTCTGCCATGCAATCACGCATCGCACCGACACCTGGCAGCACCACGCGATCAGCGTCACGAATCACTTGTGGATCGCTGGTAATTTGTACCCGCGTCGAGCCCACATGCTCCAGCGCTTTACCCACTGAGTGCAAATTACCCATCCCGTAATCAATTACGGCGATGGTTTGCATCACAGGCTGCCTTTGGTAGATGGCATGCGACCTTCCATGCGTGGATCAATCTCTACCGCCATGCGCAGGGCGCGGCCAAATGCTTTGAACACGGTTTCAATCTGGTGGTGAGTGTTAGTACCACGCAAGTTATCAATATGCAGAGTGACTTGTGCGTGATTAACAAAGCCTTGGAAAAACTCTTGGAACAAGTCCACATCAAAGCCACCCACTACCGCACGGGTAAAAGGCACATGCATTTGCAAACCTGGACGACCAGAGAAGTCTAACGCGACGCGTGACAGCGCTTCATCCATTGGCACATAAGAGTGGCCATAGCGACGTAAACCACGTTTATCGCCCACCGCTTTAGCAAAGGCTTGGCCAATGGTAATACCCACATCTTCTACCGTGTGGTGATCATCAATATGTAAGTCACCGGTACACTGCACATCCAAATCAATCAGACCATGGCGTGCCACTTGGTCCAGCATATGTTCCAGAAAAGGAACACCAATTGCAAAACGTCCCTCGCCAGTGCCATCTAAATTGATTGTGGCCTTAACTTGGGTCTCAAGGGTATTACGTTCAACAGAAACCTTACGTTCGGTCATGATTTGCTCCACCGCTAAAAGCCGCTTGGTACGGCCGACTTGTCACATTAATTGCATATTATAGGCTTGCAACGACGATGACCGCTACCGATAGACGTTTTTGAGCGGTACACTAACTGCTCAGTTGTAGGAGTTCTTTGCAATGCCCGTTTACTTTGAAAGCGCTGAACAACCCAGTACACAAGACTTAGCCGACCTAGAAAAAATCTATTTAGACGCGCCAGATTGGTTAATTACGCCATTTACCAATGCGGCGGAACTGATCCAACAAGGTCTGACTCACAACACTTTAGTGACCGCGCGCTTCAATAGCCGGCTACTGGGTGCGGCATTATTAGATAAACAAGCCGAGCGCTGGTTATTATCTCACCTATGTGTGCGCGCACTAACCCGTAATCGCGGTGTGGCGCGGCGCTTGGTTGATGAAGCAACGCGTTTAGCGACTGAGGCAGGCTGCGTATTACAGGTAAATATCCCTGCTGAGCAGCCGGAACTGATTCAGCTTGCCAGCGCAAAAGGCTTGCTAATTGCAGTCGTCAACTGATTAATTGTTAACCACGCAACCTATTAATCCGCCTGCTAGATAGCACGCACATTATTTTAATTTCCAAAAGGAACCAGCCCGTGAAATCTTTTAGCAAGCTTATCGGTCTGCTACTTCTAGGACTGCTACTGCTACTGGTGGCCGCCGGATTTGCTCTGACCCATTTTTTTGATCCCAATGATTACAAAGATGAAATTCGCGAATTAGCGCGTGAGCACGCCAACCTTGAGTTAGAGCTCAACGGCGATATCGGTTGGAGTTTATTCCCTTGGCTGGGTATCGAAATCACTGATGCCAAAATTGCCAGCGCCGACACCCCTGACGATCCTTTTGCTGACCTACGTTTGCTCGGTTTGTCAGTACAAGTCATGCCGCTGTTGCGCAAAGAAATTCAGATGAGCGATATTCGCATCGATGGCCTCAATCTAAACCTGCATCGCAACGCGCAAGGACAAGGTAACTGGGAGCACATTGGTAAGCCGCGCAGCGAACAAGCCGATGCTAATAAACCAAAAGCCTCCACTGAAACAGTTGCGAACGCTGCCACGGCAGAATCAAACGCGACGCCACAACCGACTCGCGCCAGCACTCCACTGAAACTGGATATCAACAGTTTGATCGTCAATGGCGCACGAATTGATTTCCTCGATGAACAAAGCGGCCAGCAGTTCAACCTAGAAAGTGTACAACTGACCACCGGCGCGATTCGCGACAATCAACCGGTGGCACTGAAGTTTTCGGGTTTTTTAGGTAATGCCAAGCCACTGCTGCGTGCACGCATTGAATTGACTACCAAAGCGACCATTGATCAGGTGTTACAGCGTTACCTCTTAGACGATATGAAGCTGTCAGGTGAAGTCGCCGGTGAGCCGCTCAATGGTAAAACAGCCAACTTCACTGTTCGCGGTAATTTGCTGTATGACCAAAGCGCCAATCTTGCACGCTGGGATAATTTACGTCTATCAGTCAACCAGCTCAAAGCACTTGGCGAAATCCAAGTAGCAGAATTGAACAAACAAGCACAGCTTAGCGGCGCACTATCAATTGCAAACGTTAATTTGCAGGAATTTCTCAGTGGCGTTGGCGTTGCACTACCGGCGATGGCTGGTAAACAAGCCTTGAATAACTTTGAACTCAATACTCAACTGCAAGGCACGCCCAATAGTCTGCTGTTTAACCAGATGACGGTTAAAGTCGACCAAACCAACTTAACCGGTAGCGCTGGGATCAAAAACTTCGATACAGCAACGCTATATGCCCATTTGCAAGGTGATCAGTTAAACGCTGATCTTTACCTGCCACCAGTTGAGCCAAAAGCACCCACAGAGCGTCAAGCACAGGTTAAGCAACAAACCGAACAAGCAGGTAACAGTGGTACTACAGCGCTGCCTGATGCACCGTCAAAAACCGCGTGGAGCACCGAGCCACAGCTGCCGATTGAGCAACTTGGTAAAGTGAATGCAGACTTCGATCTGAACTTTAACGAACTGACCATCAGCAAGTTTCCCATTGCACAGGCTAAGTTTAAATTGCTCGCCAAAAACGGCGTGATCAATCTAAACAACCTACAAGGCAACCTGTTTAATGGCGAGTTTAAAAGCAGCGCCAGCATTGACAGCAAGGCCCAACAGCCATTGCTGACTATCAAACTCAATACACATAACATCCCAGTGGAAAAAGTGCTGCAAACCCTGGATCAAGAAGTGACCATCACCGGTTTACTTGACCTTGATACCGATCTGCGTACCCGTGGTAATAGCCAGCAAGACTGGGTTAATCATCTTAATGGCGCAGTAAACTTTGCTCTGCACAAAGGCGTACTGCCTGATGCTAATTTAGAGCGCCAGCTGTGCATCGGCATTGCCACGTTAAACCGCAAAGCGCTCGGCGCTGACACTGGCAGTAAAGACACCCCATTTAATGATCTCAGCGGTAAACTGACGATCCGTGACGGTATCGCCAACAATCCTAACTTGCGTGTTGCCATTCCTGGTTTAAACGTTAAAGGTAAAGGCGATATCGACTTACGCGTGCTTAGCCTTGATTACTATGTAGGCATTATTATCGAAGGCGACACCCACCCAATGCCGGACCCGGCTTGCCAAGTCAACAAACGTTATGTGGGTTTGGAATGGCCGGTACGCTGCCGTGGTCCTCTCGAATTAGGCGCCAAAGCCTGCCGTATTGATCAAGAAGGCTTAGGTAAAATTGCCGCCACCTTGGCCGGTGAAAAACTGACAGAAAAGCTTAATGAAAAACTTGGCGAGAAAGTCAGCCCTGAATTAAAAGACGCGCTCAAAGGCCTATTTAAACGATGAGTCCAGATGCCTTTGCTGCGGCCGTGGTTGCTTGGTATCAAGAACACGGCCGCAAAGACTTACCTTGGCAGCAAAATGTCAGCCCTTACCGCGTTTGGGTTTCTGAAATCATGCTGCAACAGACTCAAGTCAGTACGGTACTGGATTACTTTGCGCGTTTTATGCAAGCCCTGCCCGATGTACAAGCTCTGGCTGCAGCGCCGCTCGATGAAGTACTACACCTGTGGACTGGTCTTGGCTATTACACACGCGCACGCAATCTGCATAAAACTGCGCAGCAGGTCTGTGAGAGCTACCAAGGTGAGTTTCCTCGCAGCGCCGAAGACTTAGCCACCTTACCCGGTATTGGCCCTTCTACCGCCGGTGCGATCGCAAGCTTAAGTATGGGCCTGCGCGCACCTATTCTTGATGGCAACGTTAAGCGCGTGCTGGCACGCTGCAGCGCGCTCGGCAGTTACCCAGGCGGCAGTCAAGCCAGCAAGCAGTTGTGGCAACTCGCAGAATTGCTCACCCCGCAACAGGATGTCGCGCAGTACACTCAAGCGATGATGGATCTCGGTGCGACCCTGTGTACTCGCAAACAGCCCGAGTGTTCGCGCTGCCCTGTGCAAAAAGGTTGTTTAGCCTACCAAACCGAGCAGCAACACCTGCTGCCCGTTGCGCGACCACGCAAGGTGATGCCTGAGAGGCGCGTGAGTATGCCGTTGCTGGTCGACCTGAGTGGTTCTGTGCTGCTTTACCAAAGACCCTCTACAGGCCTCTGGGGCGGCCTTTGGAGCCTGCCAGAGTTAGGCGATATCTCACAGCTCGACAGCCTTCTGCAACAACATCAGCTGACAGTCGAGCAACAACAGCCATTAATCGGCTTGCGCCACACCTTCAGCCACTTTCACCTTGAGATTGAGCCTTGGCTGGTTCGCGTCAAGAGCAGTACAGCCTTGGCCGTAGCCGAAAACAACTGGCTCTGGTATAACCCTTACAATCCGCCACGCTTAGGTTTAGCAGCTCCAATTAAAGAGCTGATCGAGCGTACGCTTATTCAGTCACCAGCAGGAGACCGTCAATGACTCGCATGGTTATGTGTCGTAAACATCAGCAAGAACTCGCCGGCTTAACGCGCCCACCCTTTCCTGGCAGCAAAGGCGAAGACATCTACAACAATATTTCTCAGCAAGCTTGGGATGAGTGGCAGACCCAGCAGACGATGCTGATCAATGAGCGTCATTTAAATATGATGGATGCTGAAGATCGCAAGTTTTTAATGGCTGAAATGGAGAAGTTCTTCGCCGGTGAAGAGTTCGCCAAAGCCGAAGGTTATGTTCCGCCAAGCCAATAAATAATTATTTTCACCAAGTTGCTTGACAACAAGGCGCTAAATCTCTTTAATAGCGCCCCGTTGAGCCCGGATAGCTCAGTCGGTAGAGCAGAGGATTGAAAATCCTCGTGTCGGCGGTTCGATTCCGTCTCCGGGCACCATATTTAAAAAAGCTCATTCAAATGAATGAGCTTTTTTTTGTCTAAATTTCCGTCAATCTGTACAACTAGCATCCCCTAGCAACGACTAATGAATGACGCATAGCATCGTCAGTTTAGCTCTATACTGTGGACAGTTACTCATTGTGAGCCCCAAGCAAAATGAAGCCACAGCGTTACTTACTAGTATTTTTTTTAATTTACTGCTCGCTTGCAATCTGTTGGCTGCTGGGTAGTCTTTGGCTGCACGACTCTTTTATTGTTGCCCTGCATGATAGTGATGCAAAGTTTGACTTGGCCAACCTGACCACATTCAGTCTTTCTTCAATACTGTATTGGTTTCTTGCTTTGCAATATCACGACAAGCAAAAAATCCAGCAGCACGATCAGGCCCAAATTAATCTAGACCGTTTACAACTGGCATTAGAGGCATCGCAAGAGGCTCTTTGGGATTGGAGTTTAAACGCAGAACAAGAGGTGTTTTTTTCCGCCGCCTACTGCGCCAACCTTGGCTTCACCCAAAAAGATTTTGGCCACAACCAGCAAGCTTGGCAAAATCGCTTACTGCCGGAAGAGCGCGAGCAAATTTACCGCAAAGTTATGCGCTTTATTGCTGAAGGTGAGGGTCACTACGACAGCACCTACCGCATGCTGCATCGCGATAACAGCCACCGCTGGATTCGTTCGCGTGGCGAGTTGATTAGGGACGCTGATGGCCAGCCAGTGCGCTTTATTGGTATTGCTCGGGATATTACCCAGCAGCGCGCCACCGCAGAACGCTTAAAACAGGCCATCGCGGTATTTGAATGCACCCATGAGGGTGTATTGATCACTGACCATACCAATACGATCATCCATATCAACCCGGCCTTCAGCCTCATTACGGGCTACAGCGCTGAGGAAGTACTTGGCCAGTCACCGCGCATGTTTAAATCAGGTCAGCACGCACATGAGTTTTACCAAGCGATGTGGAAAGCGTTAGAGGAAAAGGATCAATGGAGCGGAGAGATTTGGAACCGCCGCAAAAATGGTGAGATTTTGCCGCAATACCAAACCATTCGTTTAATTCGCGATGAGAACGGTTTTATCTCGCACAACGTAGCTGTTTTCTCAGATATTTCCGTGCTGAAAGACTCTCAATCTGAACTCAATTATCTCTCTTTGTATGACCCTTTGACTGGCTTAGCCAACCGCTCGCAACTTTACGATCGACTCAAAGGCTCTTTACGCACGATGATTGAGCGACAAAAAAACGGTACGGTTTTCCTCATCGACCTTGATCACTTCAAAAACATTAATGAAAGCTTAGGCCATAGCGTCGGTGATCAGCTTCTACAAGCTGTGGCGCAAAGAATTGCTAAAAAAATCTCAAGCCAAAGCATTCTCGCCCGAATAGGTGGTGATGAGTTTGTCGTCATCTGTGAAACCATTAACACCCCGGCCGAAGCAGCGGTGATGGCACAACAAATTATCAAAGCCAGTAAAGAGCCTTTCGTCTTGCACAATAACGAGCTTTTTATCAGTGCCAGTGTCGGTATCTGCCTGTACCCACGATCAGGCAACAGTGTTGAAGAAATCATGCGCAATGCTGACTCCGCTCTGAGCAAAGCCAAAGCCAGCGGTCGAGAAACCTTTGCCTTTTATTCCAGTGAGCTGACTGAGCAAGCATTCCAACGCATTCGTATCGCCAGCGAGTTACGTCATGCTTTAGAAAGTGATGGCCTAACGGTTTACTACCAACCTATTTATGCCATGGCTGCACAAAAGTTGGTCGGCTGCGAAGCCTTAGTGCGCTGGAACCATCCAGAGCGCGGCTTAATCGCCCCTAATGAGTTTATTCCGATTGCCGAAGAGAATGGTCTGATCAGTTCGATCGATCAATGGGTGCTTAAGCATGCTTGCGCACAGATGCATACTTGGCTTGCAGCAGGCGCTGATTTGGAGTTTATTGCGGTCAATCTTTCCAGTCGCTCTTTATCAAATATCCACTTAGCCGAAAAAGTCGCGCAAACTTTACATCACGCCCAACTTGGCGCGCAGCACCTGGAACTGGAAGTGACAGAAAGCGCTATGATGGAAGACCCGTTAAGTGCCGATATCATCCTGCGCCAGCTGCGAGACATTGGCGTACGCTTAGCCATTGATGACTTTGGTACCGGTTACTCATCGCTTGCTCGCCTCAAGTCATTACCTGTGCACAAGCTTAAGATTGACCAAAGTTTTATTAGCAACCTGCCAACTGGCCGCGACGACAAAGCCATCGTGCGAGCAATTATAGCCCTAGGTACCAGTATAGGCTTGGATGTGCAAGCAGAAGGCATCGAGACTGCCGAGCAAATGCAGTTTTTACAAAAACAAAACTGCGCGCTGGGGCAAGGCTATTTCTTCGGTCGTCCAATGCCTACAGACGACTTTACTAAGTTGCTCAACGACAGCGTCTTATTACAGCAGAGTTAACGGATTAATTGACCCAAACGACACTAGACCTGCACAAAGCTGAGAAAAAACAACATAAAAAATGGTGCAGCCACTGTCAGGATTAAACCGCTAATAATGGCGGTGGGTACATATTCGTAATTACAGGCTTTACGCACAAAAGGCAGGGTCGTATCCATCGCTGTGGCACCGCACACACCAATGCTGCTGTTGGCATAATTACGACCCAACAAAAACACTACGGTTAAGCCAATCAACTCGCGCATCAAGTCATTGAGCAAGGCCACACTGCCATAAGCATCGCCTAAATATTGCCCGGCCAATGCGCCTGACAAACTAAACCAACCAAAGCCGGTACTCAGCGCCAAAGCTACGGCCAATTGCTCGCCGGTGATAAAACTCAGAATAACCCCAGCGATCATTGAGCCAATCATCACTAAAAGTGGGATAACCAACACTCTAGGCGCTAACCAAGAACGGCTAATCGACACTTGCGCTAAATCCAAACCAATCAGTAATAACAAGACGTAGAGCCAGTAAGAAATATTAAAGACGATCTCGCCCAGTTGATTGTCGTGCCAGTGTAAGCGGTAAAAAAACGCGCCCAGCAACACCAAACTAAAGGCAATCAAACACTCTTTAATCGGATGCCACAAAGCCTTCCATGAGCTCGGCTCAGTATCAGCAACCAGCCGCTTATAGTTAAACGGCAGGATCAATACAAAGACTACAAAACTAATGGTAAAGGCATAGATAGCCGCATCTTTGAGAATACTTAAGCCGGCCGCCAGCGAGCTAAAGGCTTCGCCAGACTCCAAACCAATCACAAACAAAATCACCCAGACTACCGGGGTAATGCATTTTACCGATGAATAGATAAATACTTTCGGCAAGGCTTTGCCTAGACCATAGCCGCCAATTAAAAATAATAAGATGGGTACCACTGAGGATAAAATATTATACAAAACTGCTGACACAGACAGCCCCTTAGGGATCTAAGCAAAAACCAAGATGAAATAACTAAGGCCAATAGTCTAGTGCATTGCCTGCTGGAAAAGTCGCCTAGGCTGGACTTTTTCTCGCATCGAGCCAGCAGCTACAGGCCATAACCACTTAAAAGCCTAAAGCATTGCACCATCTGCACTATGCGCAGTACGTCGTTTAAGCTATTTTTTCAGCCAACGAACTGGTTTATCATGAGCAGCTTTAACCCCTAGGCTGATCCCCTATGCGTACCACTGCCCGCAATGCCCTGCTACTGATGATAGGCAGCTCCATCGTGCTTGCGCTGTCTTTGGGTATTCGCCATGCCTTTGGCTTGTTTTTACAACCCATGAGCATCGAGTTTGGCTGGGGCCGTGAAGTCTTTGCTTTTGCCATCGCCATCCAAAATCTTATATGGGGCTTGTTGCAGCCATTTGTCGGTGCTTTTGCCGATCGCTATGGGGTTAAGCGCACAGTGTTTATCAGCGCCATCGCCTACGCCTTAGGCTTGTTGCTGATGGCTTTTGCCAGCACACCGTCAGCGTTGGTGCTCAGCGCCGGCTTACTGATTGGCTTTGGCCTCTCCGGCACCTCATTTGCCGTACTGTTGTCAGCGGTCGGCCGCTCAGTCGTAGCAGAAAAGCGCAGCATGGCGATGGGTATTGCCAGTGCAGCGGGCTCGCTTGGGCAGTTTGTTATGCTGCCGGGCACTCTGGGTCTATTAGAGTGGCTGGGCTGGTCATCCGCATTACTAGTCTGTGCTGCGCTGATTGTTTTACTGATACCACTATCACGGATGTTGCATGAGGACCTCAGCAGTACACAAACAGAGGAATCCAAGCTGCCACTGCTGAGTGTCTTACGCCAAGTCGCTGGCCACACCGATTTCTGGCTGTTGTCGCTGGGCTTTCTAGTCTGTGGATTTCAGGTGGTCTTTATTGGCATTCATATCCCAGCTTACTTACTCGACCAACACTTGCCGGCACAAGCCGGCACCACTGTACTGGCGCTAGTGGGTTTATTTAATATTGCCGGTACTTGGTGCGCGGGCTGGCTCGGCGGCCGTTATGCTAAGCCGCAGCTGCTTGCCGCGTTATATTTACTGCGTGCAGTAGTCATTGCTTTGTTTTTCTATATGCCAATCAGCTTATTTTCGGCTTACGCCTTTGCCATCGCGATGGGCTTATTGTGGTTATCCACTGTGCCTTTGACCAATGGCACCATTGCCAGCATGTTTGGTGTACGTTATTTATCAATGCTGGCTGGGGTGGTGTTTTTATTCCATCAAATTGGCTCATTTTTAGGGGGCTGGCTCGGCGGCCTGGCCTATGATCAAACTGGCAGTTATGCCCTAGTGTGGCAATTATCAATTGTCTTAAGCGTGATTGCCGCCTTACTGAATCTGCCAATCCGTGAGCGCTTAGTGACTTTCTCGATAAGAGAAAAATGAGGCATGCAATGCAGCGAAAAAGACTTTACATAATAATAACCAGCAGCATGTTACTGATCGGCTTATTAGCTGCTGCATGGTGGGGCTGGTCACAAGCGGGGCTGGCCGTTTTACAGCTCGGTGTTGGTATTTGCTAACTGTTCAACAAAGACCTAAATCTAAAACAGCACCGTGCATATTGTCTGCAAGATTTTAGAAAATATCACTCTCGAACAAAACTTAGCCGACATGCTTCTTTAGCGTAATACAGGATCCAACCAGTGTCACAAAATACTGAACTTATAAAGAAGATCAGTGTCTTAATTAGCGCAGAACTTGTTATACAAGTTAGTCTGAAATTCCTAGGCGTTTTAAAGAAACATAAGCTGTTATTGAAAGTATGCCGCAAAAATCTTTAGCGAGCGCTTTCAATTAAATGGATTTTTTCAATGCTTAAAATATAAAAGTCCGATGGAGCTAGATGCTATGCAAACAAAAACTTTTTTAAAAAACTCTAAGTCTTTACTCATCTTATTAGCCGCAGGCAGTGCGCTAACTTTAGCGGGTTGTGCTGGTAACCCACCAACCGCACAAATGGCCGTAGCAACTCAATCACTCAATGCTGCAGAGACTGCCGGTGCAACTGAATACGCACCGGTAGAAATGCAATCGGCGCGTAAAAAAATGAACGAAGCAGAAAAAGCCGAGTTTGAGAAAGATTATGAAAAAGCTCAATATTTAGCAGAGCAAGCAGAATGGGATGCACGTGTTGCAGAGCGCAAAGCTCAAGCTGAAAAAGTTCAACGTGCAGTAGAAGATGCTAAACGCAGCGTAGAAGAACTGCGTAATGAAAGTTTACGTGGCAAGTAATTCAACCACCAATTGCCCGCCAACTTTATAAATTTTAAGGATATAACCCATGCGTAAATTAATCATTGTGCCTAGCCTACTTGCCTTAAGCATTGGCCTCACTGCATGTAGCAATCAGCCTAATATTGCTTTAGAGCAAGCTCGCGACAATGTCGCACAGCTCCAAAACAGCCCTGAAGCGTTAAAGCTTGCACCGTTAGAAACTAAAGATGCGGTTAAAATGCTTGATAAAGCAGACAAAGCCTATCGTGACGGTAAAAAAGAAGAAAACGTCAATCAATTGGCTTACTTAACAACTCGCCGTGCCGATTTAGCCAAGCAAACCATTGTTCTAAAAAACGGTGAAGCTGCTTTAAAAAATAAAGCCGGTGAGCGCGCTCAAGCTCGTTTAGATGCCCGCGAACTAGAAATCCAAAAGCTACAAGCTACACTCAGCGATTTAAATGCTAAGCAAACAGAACGTGGCTCGTTGGTAACCTTTGGTGATGTTTTATTTGATTTAAATAAAGCGGAATTAAAACCAGCGGCCTATCGCAACGTGCGTCAATTAGCTGAGTTTTTACGTGAAAACCCGACTCGCAAAGTGCTGATCGAAGGCTTCACTGATAGCACTGGTAGTGCAGCATACAACCTTCAGCTATCTGAGCAGCGCGCTCAAGCTGTTAAACGTGCTTTAGTTAAAGAAGGTGTCGACTTTAACAACATTCAAACTGTTGGCTTTGGCAAAGAATATCCTGTTGCTGACAATGCGACTCCAGCATCACGTTCGATGAATCGCCGTGTTGAAGTCACCATTTCGCATGACAACAAAGCGGTTGCGCCACGCCGTTAATCATCAACATGCTTAATAAAAAACCCAGCTTAGGCTGGGTTTTTTATTATCAACAGAATACTCTGCAGAAATTAGAACGTTGGTACAACTGCGCCCTTATATTTTTCATTGATAAAGGCTTTGGCTGCATCGCTGTGCAATGCTTTCACTAATTTTTGCACTGCTTCAGCATTTTTATTGTCTTCGCGGGTCACCAAAATATTCACATAAGGTGAATCTGCACCCTCAATCACTAACGCATCTTTGTTCGGGTTTAAGCCCGCTTCTAGAGCGTAGTTGGTGTTGATCAGCGCCAAGTCAACTTGGTTCAGAACGCGCGGCAACGTTGCTGCTTCAAGTTCGCGTACTTTGATTTTTTTAGGATTTTCAGTGATATCGCGTGGCGTGGCAGTGATACCCGCCTCTGGCTTAAGCTTGATCACGCCTGCAGTTTGTAGCAGCAACAAAGCACGACCACCATTGGTGGCATCATTTGGAATCACCACACTGGCACCCGTTTTTAAATCATCCAGCTGTTTGATTTTGCTCGAGTAAGCTCCGAAGGGCTCAATGTGTACACCGGCAACACTGATCAAAGTGGTGCCTTTAGTTTTATTGAACTCATCCAAGTAGGGCTGGTGTTGGAAGAAGTTCGCATCTAAGCGGCCTTCTGCTACCTGCACGTTCGGCTGCACATAATCGGTGAACACTTTTACGTCCAGCTCAACGCCTTGCTCAGCCAGAGCAGGTTTTAAAAACTCTAAAATTTCCGCATGCGGCACTGGTGTTGCAGCGACAGTTAATGGTTCAGCTTGCACAGCAAACACACTAAGGGCAGCCAACGCTAATAAGGTTTTTTTCATGCAATTACACTCCTATTGAACTCAGATGTGCCGCAAAATGCAGCTTTTTGTACTTATTTTCTAGAAAACCGTACCACAAGGCGATCACCGACGCTTTGTAAGACCTGCACCAGCAACAGCAGTAAGATTACCGTGACGACCATAACATCGGTTTGAAAACGTTGATAACCAAAACGGATCGCCAAATCGCCTAAACCACCCGCACCAACCACACCCGCCATCGCCGTGTAAGACACTAACGTAATAGCAGTCACCGTAGTTGCAGCAATAATACCGGGGCGCGCTTCAGGTAACAGTGCATTAAAAATAATCTGCCGAGTACTCGCGCCCATCGCTTGGGTTGCTTCAATAATACCGCGATCCACTTCGCGTAAAGATGTTTCCACCAAGCGCGCAAAAAACGGTGTCGTGCCAATCACCAAGGGTGGGATTGCTCCAGCCACGCCCAGCGAAGTACCGGTCATTATTACAGTAATTGGAATCATCACAATCAGCAGAATAATAAACGGTAGCGAACGCAACACATTGACGAAAAAGGACAGCAGTGCATAAAAAGCTCGGTGCTCAAACATTTGTCGTGGGCCGACTAAAAACAGCAACACGCCCATCGGCAACCCCAGCAATACCGTAAATAGCAGTGACCCGCCCAGCATCAGTAAAGTATCCAGAGTGGCTTGCCAGATTTCATACCAATCGAGATTCATCAATAACTCACTCATGGACGTAACACCTCAACATGCACGCCAGCAGCGCGTAACTGTTGCTCGGCGAGCATTTCTTTGCCGCCGGTTAAGGCTAACGTCAGCTGACCACAAGCCTGATCTTTAATACGCCCGATTCGGCCCGCTAAAATACTGTAATCAACGCCAGTCTCCCGTGCGACGCGCCCTAATAAAGGTGCATAGGTGGCTTCGCCAAGGAAAGTCAGGCGCACAATACGCCCAGAAACATGCTGATAATCCTCGCCAGGGGCAAGATCAGTATCCCCTTCAGTTTCCTGGACAAAGCGTTGTGTGGTCGGGTGCTGCGGATGCAGAAACACATCACTGACCAAGCCATGCTCAACAATCACACCGCCATCCATCACGCCAACACGATCACAGACGCGGCGAATCACATCCATCTCATGTGTGATCAAAACAATGGTTAAGCCCAGCTCTCGATTGATCTCAGCCAGTAACTGCAGAACTTGCGCAGTGGTTTGTGGGTCAAGCGCACTGGTTGCTTCATCACACAAAAGAATTTTCGGATCAGTCGCCAATGCCCGTGCAATCCCGACCCGTTGCTTCTGTCCGCCGGACAACTGCGCCGGATACTTATTGGCATGCTCACTTAAACCCACCCGCGCCAGCAATTCGACAACGCGTTGTTTAATCTGCACGCGCGGCAACTCACCAGCCAGCTTGAGCGGCATAGCGACATTGTCAGCCACAGTTTTAGAGGAGAGTAAGTTAAAGTGCTGAAAAATCATGCCAACCCTCTGACGAAAACGACGCAATCCTTGCGCATCGAGTGCAGTCACATCGACACCATCAACAATAATGCGCCCGCCAGAGGGTTCTTCTAGACGATTAATCAAACGCAACAAGGTGCTCTTACCCGCACCAGAATGGCCAATCAAGCCAAAAATCTCGCCACGTAGAACCTTAAGCTGCATCGATTGCAAAGCAGCAATGCTCTGTCCGTTTACAGCATAAGATTTATGTACATCGTGGAATTCAATCACGGTTTAACCTTGTTAGGGCGATGTTTAAGGCTCAGTCTGCCCAGCATCGCTTAGCATGAAAAGTTATTTTAAATTCTATATATAGATCGTTTTACAATGATTTATTCGGGGTAATTACCAATTGTGCAGGGCTATCACTACGAATCACTTCTTGTAAACGCGGCTTAAAACTAGCATCAAGTTTCTTTACCCGTGCCGACAGCAAGGTTGCAACCCAGTGAAAATCACGGGTATCCGCCACTTCAATACTGACTGCAGCGCGAAATCGAACCACATCGCTGGCCACATCATCCAGTAAGCGACCCAACTGGTGATCGTTGCGACTGGCTAACATCGGCATCGGCAATGTGGTGCTATCGGCCAGCGGATCAATAATACGCGCTTTTTTACTGCGGGGTTTCGTTGTTGCCAGCGGCGCTTGCTCTAGTTTTGGCTCCATCACTGTGGGCTCGATTACGGTGACAGCAGGCGCTGTTTTAATCGGTGTGGCGATTTTTCTCGCGGGTACGCGTGGCGCAGGTTTAGCCGCAGCCGGGCGTTTAACCACAGGCTTGACAATCTCTTGCTCAACCACTGGCGGCACAACTTGTGCCTGCACTTCAGCTAAAGCAGTACTCAAACCTTCAGTCAAAGCTGGTGCTTGGGGCATTAAGCGCTTGGCATGCATCAACGCAGTGCTGGCAGCCAGCACATCAGCATTCTGTAAGGCTTGTTGGCCATTTTTCAGCCAAGCCGCAGCGAGGCGTTGCTGCAAGGCAGGCAAGCGCTCATCGTCAGAATAATCAGCACCCAGTGTTTGCAGTTGCTGCTCGGCAGCGACCAATTGATTGCCCTCAACATAGGTGTCGAAGACCTGTGCAGAAACTGCAAACTGATCAATGACTGGCTCACTGATTTGCTTAGCCGGAGCCTGACAAGCGCTTAGTGCCATAGCAAGACTAAACGCTAACAGGCTGCGCCATATAATTTGCGTCATGCAATCTATCCTCTGCCTAAAAACAGCTCGCAGTCTACACTGCTCTACTAGGTAGCAGAAGATCAATGCCTAATACGTCACCGAGCAAATCACTCGGTCACGCATGGCTGATTAATTATTGCTCAAGCGCTGATTGCAATTGCTCGCTTGCTGACCAAATACGGTAACGCACTTCCACGCCTTTTGGCGCATACACTACGACCGGTAATTTGCTGTTGTAACCGAGGGTAAAGTTGTCACCCTGCACCGGCACAAAAGCTTCTGTTTTAGTATTGTCAGGACAAGCCATCATGGTTGCAATAGGTCCTGCGACATTGTCTAACTGATAATAACTGTAGCCCCAGCCAGATAAATCCTTCTTAGTAAAATCACCCATTAATCCACGCGTATTGCAATCAGTCATCATTAACTTGCCAGGCACAATCTCAATCTTTAGCAGTTCTTCATGCGGTTGCTCAGCCAGCCAAATGACATGACGAGCCTGTCCTTCTGATGCCGCTGGAAAATCAGCAACGCTACTTAGTTCTGGGGTTGGTCCAGTGGCACAGGCCACCGTCGCAAATGAAAATGCTGTTACAAGAGTCATTGTTAGCGCTTTGCGCATAATCTAAATCCTTATTTTTACCGGTTGTAGAGCGCGACTTTACCGCCCCCCATGGTTTTTATGACCCTCAGTTGGCACGGCAGTTCAGGGCAACCACTGCTTTAACGCCGTTGCGGCACGATAAAACTGAGCAAAAATAACGCCGCAGCGCACACCACAATCGAGGGGCCTGCCGGCGTGTCCAGATGCCATGACATCGCCAAACCAGCACAGACGGCAAGCATCCCCAACAGGCTGGCACCAATGGCCATTTGCTCAGGACTACGGGCATGGCGCTGCGCCGCGGCTGCAGGAATAATCAGTAATGAGGTGATCAGCAGCACACCGACGATTTTCATCGCCACGGCAATCACCAAAGCCATCAGCACCATCAACACTAAGCGCAGCTTCGCCACAGGCAAGCCTTCGACCTCGGCCAACTCCTCATGCACGGTAATCGCCAACAATGGTCGCCACAACGCAATCATGCAGATTAATACCAGCGCACTACCCGCGCCGATCCAGACTAAATCCATGGCGCTCACGGCAAGCAAATCACCAAATAAGTAGCCCATTAAATCAACCCGCACCGACTCCATAAAACTTAGAGTGACCAAACCGAGCGATAAGGTACTGTGCGCTAAAATCCCTAGAATGGTGTCTGAAGCTAAAGGCTGACGCCGCTGCAGCGCCACTAAAACAAAGGCCAGCAAAAGACAGCCGACAATCACTGCTAACGCCAGATTAATATCAAACAGCAAGCCCAGCGCCACCCCAAATAGCGCGGAGTGCGCCAAGGTGTCGCCAAAATAAGCCATGCGTCGCCACACTACAAAAGCCCCTAAGGGGCCGGCTACCACCGCCAAGAACAGTCCTGCGCATAAGGCGTATAAAAGAAAATCAGGCATGTGTGCAGTCCGGCCCATGTTGGTGAGTTTTTGGAGTTAACACGCAGCCATGCAAATCATGTTTATGGTCGTGATCATGATGGTAGACCGCAAGATCATTGGCCGCACGTGAGCCAAATAACTCAACAAAAGCGGGATCATTGCTGACTTGTTCCGGCAATCCTGAGCAGCACACGTGGCGATTTAAGCAAATTACCCGATCGGTGGCGCGCATCACCAAATGCAAATCATGGGAAATCATCAACACGCCACAGCCATAACGATCACGTAACTGACCAATCAAGTTGTACAACTCAAGCTGACCATTGACATCAACGCCTTGCACCGGCTCATCAAGCACCAATAATTGCGGTTTACGCAATAACGCTCGCGCCAGCAACACCCGCTGTAATTCACCACCAGAGATGCGTTGCAGCGGGCTATTGAGCACTTTAACCGCACCCACTTCAGTCAGCGCAGCAATCACTTGTTCACGACTGACGCCGGGTACTAAGCGTAAAAAGCGTAGCACCGACAAAGGTAAGGTGGCATGCACTTCCAGTTTTTGCGGCATATAACCAATGCGTAACTGCGGGGCGCGCCAAACACTACCGTTATCTGGCGCTAACAAACCCAGCAGCACTCGCACCAGTGAAGTTTTACCTGAGCCATTGGGCCCTACTAAGGTCACAATTTCACCGGCGGCAATTTGCAAACTGACATCTGCCAGCACACTTTGCTCAGACAGGGTTAAATTTAAATGCTCGGCACGTAATAAAGTAGCGCTCATGCGGCCTCGCGACAGGCAGCGCAGATGCCAAGAATTTCGACCATTTGCGTTTCCACAGTAAAGCCCATCTGCTCGGCTTCACTGCTAATCGCCGTATCAATCTGGCTGTGCTGCACCAGCTCATAGGCGTTATTACACTGTTTGCAAATCATAAAATAACCTTCATGGGCCACTTCTGGATGGCTGCAACCAATATAGGCATTGAGCGAAGCCAGCCGATGAATCAAACCATTCTCTAATAAAAAATCCAAACCACGGTACACCGTTGGTGGCGCAGCACGGCGGCCATCTTCACGACTGAGCACTTCTAAAATATCGTAGGCCCCCAGCGGCTTATGGCTTTGCCAAACCAACTCCAGCACGCGCTTACGCAAAGGCGTCAAACGCACACCACGTTGCGCACACACATCTTCCGCAGACTCAAGCGCTTGACTGATGCACTGATGATGTTGATGCGATTGACAAACCGTTGATGTTTTTAACATAACAGCAGCATCCTGATTAAAGAGACGTTATTATATAACTCTTTGCTTACGGAGTGTACCGCTGTGTTTCGTTTCTTGCTGATCAGTTGCTTAACCTTATGGAGTATCAGCGCTCAAGCGCAGGTGCAAATTTTAACCAGTATTAAGCCCTTACAGCTGATCGCCGCGGCCATTCAAGACGGTCAAGGTGAGCCGCAAGTGCTGCTACCGCCGGGTGCCTCACCGCACTATTTTGTGCTGCGTCCGTCGGATGCCAAGCGTTTAGATCAGGCTGATTTATTTTACTGGATCGGCCCGGACCTGGAGAACTTCTTACCGCGTCTGTTAACACAGCGCAGTCAACTCAGTGTCGCCGTGCAAACACTGCCAGCATTACAACTGCAGTATTTCGGTGAAGCACAGGTGCATGCCGAAGATGAAGACGAGCACGGCCATACTGACGAACTGGTTGAGCATGATCATAACCATCAGCCCGGCACAGTCGATGCCCATTTATGGTTGCTGCCACACAATGCCAAAGTGATTGCCCAGCGCATGAGTGCTGATTTAAGCCAGTTGGATCCTAATAACGCCAAGCAGTATGCCGCTAACTTGCAAGCCTTTAGTCAGCGTTTAGATCGCCTAGACCAGCAACTGCAAGCGCAACTTCAGCCGCTGCAGAGTAAATCCTTTTTTGTCTTTCATGAGGCATTTAATTATTTTGAGCAGGCCTATGGCTTAAAACATGTCGGCGTTTTTGCTTTATCGGGCGAACTACAACCCGGTGCCAAACACGTCAACCAAATGCGCCAGCGTTTACAGCAAACCGGTCCCAGCTGTGTGTTTAGCGAACCGCCACTGCAGCCTCGCTTGGCTCACACCCTGGCTGATGGTTTACCGGTAATCCTTGCCGAACTGGATGCTTTAGGTAGCAACATTGAAGTCAACGCAGTGGGTTACGAACAACTTTTGCAACATTTGGCTGAGCAGTTTTCGACCTGCTTAACAAGCTTCTAAAGGCAACATTAACGTCGCAAACAAAGACTTAACCACTCTGCTAGCAACTGCTCTAAGTGGTTAAGCAGCTTACTCTACAGCCAAACAAGAAAACCCCTTACCTGCTGTCGGCCAATCGTAGATTTAAACGGTTTTATATAGAAACCGATTAGAGAAACAAGTTACACTAGTAGCCGATTGCCATCACGGCGATGATGCAAATCAATACACCATTAACCAAGATTGCTATATTCAGCAGCGATCGGGGCTCTCAAAAAACTCTTACTTATTTACTCAGCTGGTCGCGGCAAAGGTTCATTATGTTTTCTGAGGAAAAATTAAGTGCTCTAATCGCCAGTATCGGCTTGAATAATCAAGCGTTCCGCGAGCGCGAGCGCTTTATGGACTGGCAGCCTGAAGATGCTATATACCTTGCACAAGCCTCTGAGAACGTGCAACAGCAACATATCGACTTTATTAAGCAACTGCATGAGCATCTGGCGCAGTTTCCAGACATTGCACTGCAGTTTCAGCAAGCGCAAAGCTCAGAAAGCTTAGCGACCAAACAAGAGCAATACTATCAACAGCTATGGCAAAGCCCGCATGATGAAAACTACATTAAAGATCGAGTGCGCGTTGGCTTAACCCACCAAGCCATCGGACTCAAACCACAATGGTACCTGGGTTCCTATCGTCTTTATTTAGACACCATGCTGAAAGCAGTTTGTAGTGACGCTGAGCAAACACAACTGCTCTCAAGCTTACTTAAAGCAGTTTTTCTAGATATGTCGCTCGCCATCGACAGCTATGCTGCCGCTTACAATCAGCGTCTTGAAGAAAATCAAGCGCGGTTTGCTCGAGCGATGCGTGGTGCTAACGATGGTATTTGGGAGTGGGAAATTGATAGCGATCGTTTGCATGTGTCCAATCGTTGGCTAGAGATGCTCGACCTGACTGCTGAAGAACTCGGTGTGCACAACAGCAACAACTGGATGAGCCGTATCCATCACGACGATTTGCCTTTAGTTCGTAAAGCGCTCGGCAAGCATCTTAGTGGACACAGTCAGTTTTTAGACTGCGAACACCGTATTCGTAAAAAAAATGGCGACTATATTTGGGTCTCATTACGTGGCTTTGCCAGCACTAATGAACAAGGTGGACAACGTATATCGGGCTCACAAGCCGACATTAGCGAGCGCAAAGAACATGAGCAACGCATGTCTTATGCGGCTTTCCATGACCCTTTGACAGGTTTAGCCAATCGCCGCCAACTCGATCAATTACTGCACGACTCGATGCAACGCAGCCAACAAGCAGGCACTCGTGAAACAGCCTTGTTATTTATTGATCTCGATAACTTCAAGCAGGTTAACGACAACTACGGGCATAAAGCCGGTGACTTTCTCTTGGTAGAGATCGCTCGCCGCTTACAAAACTGCTTACGTCCAGGCGATCATTTAGGCCGCTTTGGTGGTGATGAATTTGTAGTGTTACTGGATGACCTTGCCTGCTTAGAAGATGCCGAACATGTCGCGCAACGGATGCTCGATAGCTTGTCATCTGCGTTGCGTATTGACGATCATTTGTTATCGGTAAGCGCCAGTATTGGTATTACCGTGCTACCTCACGGCACGCCACCGAACGAGTTGCTACAAGCTGCTGATTTGGCACTCTATCAGGCTAAAATGGCTGGTAAAGCACAGTTTGCGCACTACACAAAAGATATGCACTTGGCGACCCAAGAGCTGCAAAGCAAGCAGGCCGCACTCACCAAAGGCCTCGCTAACAAGTCATTCGAATTGCTCTATCAACCTATTTACTCAGTCAATCAAGAACCCAAACACGACTCTTCAGCGATTTATGCAGTTGAAGCTTTGTTACGCTGGCATCATGACGGGCACTGTTACACCCCTGATAGTTTCTTAGACTTGCTGGAAGACTCTGATGAGATTCTTGCAGTAGGCGCTTGGGTATTAAAGTCTGCTTGCAGCACTGTGCGCCAATGGCAGCAGAGCTTTATCCCGCAGTTGCACTGCTCAGTAAACCTCTCTTACAAGCAATTGCGCAGTCCACACTTGGTGTCTTTAATGAAAACTGCGCTCGAATCAAGCGGCTTATTAGCCAAGTTCTTAATTATCGAAATTACCGAACAACACCTCAAGCCAGATTGCGCGCAATCATTAGCCAACTTACGCGAACTGAGCCAACTCGGTATTCAAATTGCGCTGGATAACTTCGGCATGGGCCAAGCATCTCTGGGTTACCTCAAGCGCTTCCCGCTGAACATTCTTAAAGTTGATAAAAGCTTGATCAGTAATACCCTGCAAGACCCTTTACTAAAAGATTTTGGTCAAGCGATGATCAGTTTAGGGCACAGTTTGAATCTTAAGGTCATCGCCGAGGGTATCGAAAACACCGATCAGCTGTCACTCATTCAGGCTCGCCAATGTGAGTTTGCCCAAGGTTATTTGTTCAGCAATCCACTGACGGCACAACAGTTTGAAGCGTTGGTCAGCACACCTGCAAAATAAGGATAACAGCGCCAAACTTTAATCAGATGGTTATACTGCGCAGTATTGCTTAACGCGTGACTGATCGAACGAGGTTTTTTGTGGCTCTTCCTGCCCAACGTCGCTGGTATCCAATTTCTTTATTTTTTGTCGCTTTGGTCTGTCTGCCGATCAGCGTCCTACTGCTCAGCTGGCATAGCGTGGATACGCAGATCTGGAATCATCTGTGGGAAACGCAGATGACACGTTTACTCTCCAACACTGCGATTCTGCTAGCGGGGGTCGGTGTTGGCGTGACATTAATTGGCGTCAGTCTTGCCTGGCTCACCAGTCTTTGTGAGTTTCCAGGCCGCCGTTGGCTCGATTGGGCGTTGATGCTGCCCTTTGCAATCCCAGCTTATGTTTTAGCCTTTGTCTTTGTTGGTTTACTGGATTTTTCCGGCCCGGTTCAAACCTTACTGCGTGAATGGTTTGGCAGCGGTTTGCGCTTACCCAGCGTACGCTCCACCGGTGGCGTTATTATCGTTTTCATTCTGGTGTTTTACCCCTATGTTTACCTGCTGGCGCGCACTGCCTTTTTAGCCCAAGGCAAAGGTTTTATGGAGGCCGCACGGGTTTTAGGTTTAAGCCCTTGGCAAGCCTTTTGGCGAGTGGCTTTACCGGTTGCACGCCCAGCCATTGGCGCTGGCGTGGCTTTAGCGCTGATGGAAGCACTGGCTGATTTTGGCGCGGTGTCAGTATTTAACTTCGACACCTTCACCACGGCAATTTATAAAACCTGGTATGGTTTTTTTAGCTTATCCAGCGCGACCCAACTGGCCAGTTTACTGCTACTGTTTGTCGCCGTGCTGCTGTTTTCAGAACAACGTGCACGTGGCGCTATTCGCCCAAGCAATGAGCGCCCTCGCGGTAAAGCTTTGTATAAACTGCGCGGTTGGAAAGCCTTTTTAGCCACCACTTGGTGCTGCTTGGTGTTTCTCTGCGCCTTTGTCATTCCAATTCTGCAATTGCTCGCATGGTTTTGGCAGCGCGGCCGTTTTGACCTCGATGAGCGCTACACCGCGCTGATCACTCACACCTTATATTTAGGCCTAATAGCCGCTGCAATCACCGTCACAGCAGCTTTACTGCTAGCATTTGCTAAGCGCATGACGCCCACCAAACGTATGCACGCCTTGGTCGGCTTTGCTAATTTAGGCTACGCATTGCCCGGTTCGGTGTTGGCTGTAGCGATTATGCTGGCCTTTAGTTATTTGGATGAACACGCGGTGATTCCATTATCTTTATCGTTCGGCGGCGCCGGCAAGCCGATTCTGCTAGGCAGTTTAAGTGCGCTCTTACTGGCGTATATGATTCGTTTTATGGCCGTTGCCTATGGTCCACTTGAAGGCGCTTTAGCACGCATTAAGCCGTCGCTACCGGAAGCGTCACGCAGCTTAGGCATTAGTGGCTTGTCATTATTTCGTCGTGTGTATCTGCCATTATTGCTGCCGGGTAGTTTATCGGCAGCATTGCTGGTGTTTGTCGATGTGCTTAAAGAAATGCCTGCTACCTTATTAATGCGCCCGTTTGGCTGGGATACCTTAGCCGTGCGTATTTTTGAAATGACCAGTGAGGGTGAGTGGGCGCGAGCTTCGTTACCTGCGTTAACTTTGGTGTTGGTGGGCTTGCTACCCGTTGTGCTATTGATTCGTCGCTCGGCTTATCGTCCAGGACATTAGCCGAGCGGCAGCGAAGCAGACTATATTTATAATGACCGGTGCAGCCCTTAAGCAACATGGCTACAATACGTACCGTTTGAATTATCCACAGGCTCAAATACTGCGTTTGGCCAGTTAGGAGATCCCATGGGATTGCGTACCCCGATGTATGACATGCACCTGGCTCTAGGTGCAAAAATGGTGGATTTTAATGGCTGGGATATGCCATTACATTTTGGCTCACAAGTTGATGAGCACCATCATGTGCGTAATGAATGTGGTGTTTTTGATATTTCCCACATGAGCATTTTTGATATTCAGGGCGAACAGGCCCAAGCATTTTTACAGTATGTACTCAGTAATGATGTCGCACTGCTCGCCGCTATTGGTCACGCACAACACAGCACCCTGCTCAACGAGCAAGGCGGCGTGATTGATGACTTAATGGTGTTTCGTATGGCTACAGGCTATCGCATCATTTGTAATGCTGTGACTCGTGAGCGCGTCCACGCTTGGTTAGCGCAACATGCCACAGCCTTTGCCTGCAGCGTGACATGGCGCAATGATTTAAGTATTTTCTCTATCCAAGGCCCACTCGCTCGTGAGCGCTTAGCTGCCATTTTAAGTTCAACGCGCACAGCCTTAGTACAAAAACTGGAGCACCACCAAGGTGCTGCAGACGGTGAGTGGTTTATTTCTTGCACCGGCTATACCGGCGAAGACGGCATTGAGATCACTCTGCCAGCCAGCCAAGCCATCGACTTTATTAATGAGTTAGTGGGTGCCGGTATCTCGCCTATCGGTATTGGCGCGCGTGATACTTTACGTTTAGAAGCCGGGTTTAATTTATATGGCTTTGATATGAATGAGCAGATTTCGCCGTTAGTGGCGGGGATGAACAATGTCATCAGCTGGGAGCCTAGCAGTCGTAACTTTATCGGTCGCCGTGCTTTACAAGCGCAGTTGGATGCTGGTCTCAATGAAAAACTGGTGGGCTTAGTCCTAGAAGAACGCGGCGTTTTACGCGCAGGACAACCCGTGCGCATTGATAACAACACCTCGGGCGTGATTACCAGTGGCAGCTTTTCACCCACACTAGGTAAAGCCATCGCCCTAGCTCGGGTACCAATGGGCACCGGCGAACGTGCTGAAGTTGAGATTCGCCATAAATGGTTTCCGGTACGCGTGGTTAAACCGCGTTTTGTTCGCAATGGAAAAATTCTAATTTAGTCTTGTGCAAAGGATCGCCAATAACCTATAAATCTTCTGCTAGAGTCATGCTTAAAGGTTACCGATCTCAAGGCATACCCGCAGAAAAACACCGCGCTGAAGAGCGATCAAAACGCGCGGTGAATTATAAAAACCGCACCGCATCTGCTAAGGAAATCAAGTTATGAGCACTATTGAAGCTGGATTACGCTATGCCGAGACCCACGAATGGGCACGCTTAGAAAGCGATGGCACAGTCTCTGTAGGTATTACCGATCACGCCCAAGAAGCGCTTGGCGATGTGGTCTATATTGAGCTGCCGGCCCTTAACAGCACACTGACTGCAGCGCAGCCAGTTGGCGTAGTTGAATCAGTGAAAGCCGCCTCTGATATTCATGCTCCGCTCAGTGGCACGGTGATTGCTGTCAACGAAGGTCTGACTGAAGCACCTGAAGGCGTCAACACTCACCCTTATCAAAGCTGGTTTTACCGCATCCAACCTAGCAATCCTGATGAGCTACAGCAGTTGTTAGATGCAGATGGCTACAAAGCGATTTGCTAAGCGGTGTGCGCTAAACTTAGCTCTGGATGCGTTGCCACACTTCAAAGGTATAGCCCGGCTCGGTGTTTTGAGCTGGGTGCGCTTGTGCACTGGTTTGTTGCCAATCCCCAGCATCCAGTACTGGAAAAAACGTATCACCCTCGAGCTCAAGTTCGATGCGGGTTAAATACACCCGTTGCGCCAAAGCAATGGCCTGCTGATAAATCTGCCCGCCACCAATCACCATAACCTCATCGACGCCTTGTTGCGCTGCCCACTCCTGGCCACGCTCAATGGCACTGGCAAGATCAGCAAAAACCTCTGCGCCAGCCAGCTCTGCATCGGCTTGACGGCTGATCACTATATTTAGACGTCCAGGCAACGGACGCCCCAGTGACTCCCAAGTTTTACGCCCCATAATGATTGGCTTACCTAGGGTGCACTGTTTGAAATAGCGTAAATCGGCAGGCAAATGCCAAGGCATCTGATTTTCCAGTCCAATCACTTGATTGCGTGTCGCCGCGACAATCAAACTCACTGGCAATGCATTACTCATAAAGGCTGCGCCTCAAAATATCTAAGATTATTTCTCTATCTTAAAGGATTTGCGCCGCATTGGCGTTATTCAAGACGCAATATCAGGCACAATAGCCGTTATAGACGTGACTCAATGGAATGCTTGTGACTGACTCACTACCCCCTTTACAAACGCTCTGGCTCTGCGAAACAGTGCGTTTACGCGAAGAGCAAACTGGCTTGCTTGAAGACAGCGAAGCTTGTCGTACAGCGCGTGCTACACAAGGATCATTGGCGCAGCGCCTGCAAGTACGCGGGCTATTTCTGGCTAAGCGCGATGGCCTGCTGATTGCCATGCAACATTGGCTGCAAGGGGCCAAATTGGCACTCTGGCTGTTAATCCTGAGTGCTATCATTGCTGGTGTAGTACTGGCCAAAACAGCTCTGAGTGGCGCACCGCAAGCAATTAATATCTTTTGGGCATTGGCCGGCTTGATTGGCTTAAATCTATTGAGTTTGCTGGCTTGGCTTTTCAGTTTGGTTTTTTCCGCACAAACCAGCTCACCATTGAGTCAAGTCTGGCTCTGGCTGAGTAACAAGTTGGCACGCGATGCCAAGGCTGCGCAGTTAGCGCCAGCACTGCTGGTCTTATTGCAACGCCATAATCTATTGCGTTGGGGCTTAGGACGGTTATTGCATGGCTGGTGGTTGCTCACCTTAACCACGGCCTTGCTGAGTCTAATTGCGCTGTTGGCCACACGCCGTTATGGCTTTGTCTGGGAATCCACCATTGTTGCCAGCGATTCCTTCGTTACCTTAGTCAGCAGCCTCGGCACACCCGCGGCTTGGCTTGGCTTTGCGATACCAGACAGCCCCCTGATTCAACACAGTGGCCTGCAAGCTTTAGCGGATGAACAAGCACGGCATATTTGGGCCAGTTGGCTACTGGGCATGCTGCTTATCTACGGAATTGTGCCACGTTTAGCCTGCAGCCTATTGTGTGAGTGGCGCTGGCGACGTGGGATTAAAGGTTTACAGCTCAACCCTAACGATCCTATTTGGCAGCCTTTGCATGAGCGTGTGCAGCCCAGCAGTGAGCGCTTAGGAGTTATTGATGCTGCGCCAACTGAGTTACCTAGTAGCACCACTGGCGCACAAATAAAAGGGCAAGCGGCGGTTATCGTCGCCATAGAATTGGATGACAGTGTCAGCTGGCCGCCTGAATTACCACCGCAGGTGTTCAATGCTGGCGTCATCGATACCCGCGAACAACGACGCAAGATTCTTGATCAACTCAGCGCTAACCCGCCCGCGCGCCTACTGATTGCCTGTAATCCACAGCGCTCTGTTGATCGCGGTACTTTGCATTTAATTGCCGAACTGTCACGCACCGCCGTGCAGACTCAGATCTGGTTACTGGCAACCGACACTGCTGAGGAACGCCTGAATACCTGGCAAGAACAACTCGACTTACTAAAACTTCCACACAGTCGTTTGGCCCCTTTGGCATGGTTGGAGCAAGGTCATGAGTGAACAATCCGCACCACTAAAGTTAGCGGTCGTGGGTCACACCAATGTCGGCAAAACCTCGCTCTTGCGTACGCTGACCCGCGACGTTGGCTTTGGCGCTATTTCACACAGACCCAGCACCACTCAACATGTTGAAGGTGCGCGTTTATCGGTGGATGGCGAAGCGCTGATAGAGTTGTACGACACCCCAGGTTTTGAAGATGCGGTGGCGCTGTATGAATACATTGAGCAGTTACCCAAAACCGCTGAGCGCCTAGATGGCCCAGAATTGTTGCAGCGTTTTCTCAACAGCAGTGAGGCGCGGCAACGCTTTGAACAAGAAGCAAAAGTGCTGCGTCAATTATTACAGTCCGATGCCGGTTTTTATGTGATTGATGCGCGCGAGCCGGTATTGGCCAAGTATCGCGATGAGTTAGCCATCCTCACCATGTGCGGCAAACCCTTGCTTCCGGTACTTAATTTCGTCAACAGCACTGAACAACGCGAACCTGCATGGCGTGAAGTACTGGCGCGCTTAGGCCTACATGCGCTGGTGCGTTTCGATACCATCGCACCACCACAAGACGGCGAACAACGCCTATATGAAAATCTTAGCCTCGTCCTCGACAGCCAGCGACCACGCTTACAACGGCTGATTGAACACAACCAGACGCAAGTATTAGTGCGTCGTAAAGCCGCTTACCGACTGATTGCTGAGCTACTGGTTGATGTCAGCGCTTGTCGTCGCAGCGTGCATCCTGACCAGCTAGAAGAAGCTATCCAAAACTTACACCGCGATGTGCGCCAGCGTGAACAGACCTGCGTAGAAGCACTATTGAAACTCTATGCCTTTCGTAAAGACGATGCTCAAGCCAGCGCACTGCCATTGGAAGAAGGTCGCTGGGGTGATGATTTATTTAATCCGGCGACAATGAAACAACTGGGCATTAAAGTCGGTGGCGGCATGGCCGCAGGTGCAGCTACCGGAGTGGGTATTGATCTACTCACCGGCGGCTTGAGTTTAGGCATGGCCACAGTGGTTGGCGCAGCAGTCGGTGGTTTAACCCAGACTTTCCGTAATTATGGCGAGCGCCTCAAAGGTAAATGGCGTGGGGAGCGTGAATTAACCGTGAATGACAGCACTTTGCGCTTACTGGCCATTCGTCAACAGCGCTTACTCAATGCCTTAGAACAGCGTGGACATGCGGCGCAAGCACGGATTCAAATGGATACACCTCTCGAGCAGCAATGGCGTGAAGGTGAATTAGCGCAGCCGTTAAAAACGGCACGCGCCTACCCTGCTTGGTCAAGTTTAAACGCGAAGAAGCCACAGCAAGATCTGCAACGCACAGAAGAAATTGAACGTCTCGCCGACAGCTTGGCTAAACAGCAGCTCATCGCTGAGCAATCTTAAAGCGCAACAGCAAACTGCACTTTAAGATCTGTAATCAGCGTTATGACTCAGCTTCACCCATCTGGGTTTGCAAGTAATTCTGGATGCCAACTTTTTCAATCAAGCCCAGTTCCGTTTCTAACTGATCGATGTGTTCTTCTTCATCGTCGAGGATTTTTCTCAACAAATCGCGGCTGACGTAATCTTGTACTGCTTCACAATGGGCGATTGCAGCCAACAAATCCGTGCGGGCAATATGCTCTAAGGCCAAATCACTGGCGAGCATTTCTTGAGTGTTTTCACCAATATGCAGCTTGCCGAGATCTTGCAGATTAGGCAGACCTTCGAGGAATAAAATACGCTCAATTAGCGTATCAGCATGACGCATTTCTTCGATGGATTCGTCATATTCCCACTTTGCCAATGCCTTTAAGCCCCAGTCTTTGTACATACGAGAGTGTAAAAAATACTGATTAATGGCTACCAGCTCATTGCCGAGAATACGGTTAAGATGCTCAATTACTTTAGTGTCGCCTTTCATGCTCGCGTCCTCATCAATAGGAATGATGCACAGAGCATAGCAGACTCATAAAGATCGCTATATAGCGATGAGGTAGAAGAGTTTCTGATTAAATGGCGTAAGCCAAATCATCAGCAGAAGCGATCAAGGTGTCTTTAATGGCATGTTGCGCGACTGTTTTAGCCGTGCAAGCACATTTTCCGCATTGGGTGCCACAGCCGGTCATCTCGCGAACCTCACGCCAACTGCGTGCACCATCTTCGACCACTTGGCGGATCTTGTGATCGGTGACACCTTTGCATAAGCAGATATACATAGACAGATCCAAGCAAATAAACAACTGTTACGAATGCTAATGATTCGTATCTATAATTGCAAGTGTCTATTTGTCTTTATCCATACCGCTGGTCAGAACAGCACAATCAGCGCCCACTCATGTGCAGCTAACCGACTGCGCGCTTTATGCATCGAGCACAGTAGCGCGCAGCTATAAACTGCTTTACCTGCGCAGTTGTTCGGTTGCCTCTAGCAGCATCTGCTCAGTACTGGCCCAGCCTAAGCAGCCATCGGTAATAGAAACGCCATATTGCAAGTTGTCACAGAGCGCTTGCTGACCATCCATTAAATTACTTTCCAGCATCACTGCACGCAAACTGTGCTGGCCAGCCGCACGCTGCGCCAAGACTGACTGTAAAACCTGCGGTTGTAATTGTGGATTTTTACCGCTATTGGCATGACTACAATCCACCATTAACGAAGCATCTAAACCCACTTTATGCATGGCTGCACAGGCCGCGGCAATACTCGGTGCATCATAGTTAGGTCCTTGATGCCCACCGCGTAACACTAAATGCGTATCTGGATTGCCTTGAGTCTCCACTAACGCCGCACGCCCTTGAGTATCTAAACCAAAGTGCTGGTGTGCGTGCGCCGCCGAACGCATCGCATCGAGCGCAATGCCAACACTACCATCCGTACCGTTTTTAAAGCCAACCGGTAACGACAGGCCACTGACCATTTCACGATGAATTTGCGACTCGCTGGTGCGTGCACCAATCGCCGCCCAGCTTAGTAGGTCATCAAAATAGCTGGCCGCTAACGGCTGTAACAACTCTGTCGCCACCGGTAAATTCAGCTCTAACATGCGTAGCATCAAATGCCGTGACAACTGTAAACCCTGCGCCATATCGGCACTGCCATCTAAGTGCGGGTCATACAACAGTCCTTTCCAGCCAACCGTAGTGCGCGGTTTTTCAATGTAAATACGCATGGCGAGCAACATGTGCTCAGAAACGCGCTCTGACAGCTCAGCTAAACGCTGAGCATATTCAACCGCTTCATCGACATTGTGAATCGAGCATGGACCGATCACCACTAATAGGCGCGAGTCTTCACCACTTAAAATCGCTCGGATCTGCTCGCGTTGTTGCTGTACACGCCTTGCAAGCTCGGCAGTTAACGGCAACTGCTGACGCAACTCTTGTGGGCTCGTCAGTACTCGCGTTTTACGTCCTATTTGTGGCAGCAGGCTTATATTGGCTTGCTCTAGATCTAAGCAAGTCGGCTGCTGAAGTGCCATGGCAGTATTTAAAGAATTCATAGTCTGTCCTTGTCTCAGCGGTTGTGCCGCTGCAGCTTTTATCGAGTAAGTCGTCGTAAACAATGGGGTAACGCCAGCTTGTGGTTGCTAAAGCGCCAGCTCAAATCATCAAAACGCTCTGGATAAACTGCATACATTGCCATGGTGTTGTCCTCTAAATGTTGTAAAACTGAAAATCTAAAAACAAAAAACCCCGGGTGGGAAGCCAACCGGGGTTTATCTAAAGCAGTGGTAGGCGACCCGTTAAAAGAGGCCCGCCTGGATGAGTATCAGGCGCGCCTTTGGCTAAACCAATACCCATAAAAATAATACGCAACAGAGTTGTTTACTAAACGCGCACAGTTAAGCAACGCAGCCAATGGCTGAGTAACTAACATCTGTTTAAGTGTGCGATTCAACATAACAATCTCCATACAGTGCATTTAACATACTGCAAGCCTAGCCACAGTGCAACCAAGCTTAGCGATCTAAACGATAAATTTTATCGGCGTCTAAGCTGCGACCCCAAGGTAAACCTGAGTTCTGCCAGCCATTTTGCAAACGCATACCTGCTTGCGGGCCTTCGCTTAATGCATCACCTTGAAAGCCATGCACGACGAAACGTGCATTAACTAAACCGGCCTCACGCAACACTTTAGCGCTAGGCTCGCCGCGCTCACTACCGGAGCGGCACATGGTGATCACTTCAGTGTTTTCATCTAAGCCGCGCTTAGCCAGCTCAGCTTTAATCTGCTCAACAAATTCCGGATTGCGATTCATTGGAAAAATATTGCGCTCAGCATTCCATTGAGTGCGATCCGCCAATAAGAATGGAATATTAATATCCACCGCATCAGCAAAACCAATAAACATAATTTCTACTGGATCGCGCACATCAACCAACAAAACAGGTTGCTCGGTTTGCTGGGTTTTCGCGTAGGCTTCTTCGGCGCTGATCGCCAACTCAACCGCCTGCACAGAAAATACCGCAAGGGACAGCAGCACAGCACTGAATAAACTTTGTATACGAGTCATCGACAAACTCTCCATTGATTCCATATCAATATAATACACAATTATAAATTAATTGCAGTTTATCCTTATCTACAGCCCTTTAATGCGGCCTCAAGTCTTCGATCAATCGCGCAAGCTAATGACCGACCATCCGCGCTGCACAGCCAGTTCGCGCAAAGTATCATCAGGATCAACCGCAACCGGATGACTGACCTGCTCTAACAGTGGCAAGTCATTGTGCGAATCACTGTAAAAGTAGCTGCCCCCTAATGTCGCTTGATGCTCAGTCAGCCAAACATTTAAACGGGTGATTTTACCGGCTTGGAAGCTTGGAACATCAACCAGTTCGCCTGTGTATTGGCCGTCTTGCATACCGCACTCAGTGGCAATCAAATGTTCAACACCCAAACGTTGAGCAATGGGTCCGGTAATAAATCGGTTGGTCGCCGTGATAATCATCAAAACATCACCAGCAGCACGGTGCTTGGCCAATAACGCTTCACCTTTGGCCAATATGATTGGCTCAATGCAATCACGCATAAAGTCCGCATGCCATTCGTCCAACACTGCTTTATCGGTGCGTCCTAAGATTTCTTGGCAGAAGTTCTGATAGGCCAAGACATCTAACTGTCCGGCTAAATAATCGGCATAAAACTGATCATTTTTGCTGCGATGCGCATCCACATCGACCAAACCGCGCGCGCACAAATACTCGCCCCACTGGTGATCACTGTCACCGGCTAATAAGGTGTTATCCAAGTCAAAAATAGCCAAACGCACGGCAAATACCTTAATACTGATAATAAAGAGTGCACAGCATAGCGATTTTATCGTCGCCTGCCCATGCAAGGCATAATGCGCGTTGCCGCTTCAGCGCGCTTTGTGGAACAATGGCAGTAAGAATTTTAGTAAAGGATGCGGACATGATTGACTCAGACGGGTTTCGTCCAAACGTCGGCATCATCCTGACCAACGACCAGGGGCAAGTGCTTTGGGCGCGCCGCGTCAACCAAGACGCCTGGCAATTTCCGCAAGGTGGGATTAACCCACATGAAAGCCCAGAACAAGCACTCTATCGTGAACTGCACGAGGAAGTTGGCTTACAAGAACATGATGTCGAGATTTTAGCCTGCACTCGCGGCTGGTTACGTTATCGTTTACCGCAGCGCTTAGTACGCACCCACAGCCAGCCAGTGTGTATTGGTCAGAAACAAAAGTGGTTTTTGCTACGTTTACGCAGCAATGATGAACAAGTACGTATGGATCTTACTGAAAAACCTGAATTTGATGGTTGGCGGTGGGTCAGTTATTGGTATCCTCTAGGGCAAGTTGTTGCCTTCAAACGAGATGTGTACCGCCGAGCTCTAAAAGAGCTGGCCTATCAACTCCCTACTCGAGATTAACCTTAAGTTGTCAGACTCGACTCGCACCGATAGCAGCATGTTGAACATGCTGCGCATGATCTCCCAAGAAGTGAACGCTGCTAAGGATTTACCAGCGGCGCTGACGATTATCGTCAAACAAGTGCGCGTGGCGATGAACAGCCATGTGTGTTCGGTGTATTTGTATGAGCCTGATCGTGACCGTTATCTATTGATGGCCACTGAAGGTTTAAACAAACGCGCAGTTGGGAAAGTCAGTATGGCTTCGAATGAAGGCTTGGTCGGTTTGGTCGGTAGCCGTGCCGAGACCATCACTCTCGAAGATGCGATGAGTCATCCACGCTTTTTATATTTTGCTGAGACTGGCGAAGAACGTTACGCCTCTTTTCTTGGCACGCCGATTATTCACCACCGCCAAGTCCTTGGCGTATTGGTCGTACAACAAAAAGAGCGCCGCCAGTTTGACGAAGGTGATGAAGCTTTCTTAGTCACTATGAGCGCACAACTCTCTGGGGTGATTGCCCATGCCGAAGCCACTGGTTCAATTCGCGGCTTAGGCAAGCAAGGTAAAGGCATTCAAGAAGCGCGCTTTATTGGCGTACCCGGCGCACCTGGTGCAGCACTGGGCACCGCCGTTGTCGTATTGCCAGTTGCTGATTTGGATGTAGTCCCTGACAAAGCCATCAGCAATATTGCTGAACAACTTGAGCTCTTCACCTTAGCTTTAGAGTCAGTGCGCGCGGATATTCGCAGTTTATCAGCGCGTTTATCTGATCAGTTACGCCCACAAGAGCGCGCGCTGTTTGATGTTTATCTGATGATGCTCGAACACACCGCCTTAGCTGGGGATGTGATTGCGGTCATTCGCAGCGGACAATGGGCGCAAGGTGCTTTGCGCAACGTGGTCAGTGAGCACGTACAGCGCTTTGAACACATGGATGATGATTACCTGCGCGAGCGTGCCTCCGACGTTAAAGACCTCGGTCGTCGTCTGTTGTCATATCTGCAACAAGCGCAGCAACAAACTCTGGTTTATCCAGACAACACTATTTTAGTCAGCGAAGAGCTGTCGCCAGCAATGCTCGGTGAAGTGCCAGCAGATAAGCTGGTCGGCTTAGTTTCTGTATTGGGTTCGCGCAACTCGCATGTAGCGATTTTAGCCCGCGCAATGGGCATCCCTACGGTGGTCGCCGCAGTCGATTTACCTTATACCCGCTTAGACGGCATTGAGCTGATTATCGATGGTTATCATGGCGATGTATTTACCAATCCCAGTGCTTTATTGCGCCAGCAATACGCTGAAGTGGTTGAAGAAGAGCGCTTAATCAACAAAGACCTCGATAGTTTACGCAGCTTGCCTTGCGTCACTTTAGATGGCTATCACCTGCCTTTATGGGTCAACACGGGTTTACTGGCGGATGTGAAGCGCGCGCAGCAGCGCGGCGCTGAAGGCGTTGGCCTATATCGCTCGGAAGTGGCTTTTATGGGTTCGTCTCGTTTTCCCAGTGAAAGCGAACAAGTACTGATGTACCGCGAGCAATTAGAAGCGTTCCACCCGCTGCCGGTAACCATGCGCACTCTGGATATTGGTGGTGATAAACCGCTCAGCTATTTCCCGATCAAAGAAAGTAACCCCTATTTAGGCTGGCGTGGCATTCGCATCACCCTTGATCATCCAGAAATTTTCTTGGTGCAAGTGCGCGCGATGATTAAAGCCAGTGCTGGTTTAAACAATCTGCACATTTTATTACCGATGATTTCTGGCGTGCATGAACTCGACGATGCCCAACACTTGATTCACCGTGCCTGGGGCGAGCTGATCAATGAAGGCGTTGATGTGCAAATGCCGCAAATTGGCGTGATGATTGAAGTGCCGTCAGCTGTCTATCAAGCTAAAGAATTAGCGCGCATGGCTGACTTTCTTTCGGTCGGCTCCAACGACTTAACTCAGTATTTACTGGCAGTCGATCGCAACAATGCGCGAGTCGCGGCGCTGTATGATTACCTGCATCCGGCCGTCCTGATGGCGCTTAAAGAAGTGGTCAGCGCCGCCCACGCTGAAGGCAAACCGGTCAGTATTTGCGGGGAAATGGCCGGCGACCCAGTTGCTGCAGTGCTGTTATTAGCCATGGGGTTTGATAGTTTATCGATGAACTCAACCCACTTGCCCAAGGTAAAATGGTTACTGCGTAAAATGACTTTAGAGCATGCGCAAGAACTACTCGAAGAAGTGTCGGCAATGGATAATCCGCAGTTGATCCACAGCACGCTCAATCTTGCACTAGGCAATCTGGGCTTAAGCAAAGTACTCAACCCAGCATCCAGCGTACAAACCTAATTACGCTGAAAAATAACGCCGCCTGATACCAGCCGTCCAGTGTTGTGTTAATCCAGTCGTTTACAAGTTGCAGTGATTACAAACACTGCGCAATTGATAGTCGCGGAGCCTGCTCAGCCCCAGGCAGCTCGATACGAGCATGCCCTAGATAACGACCGTTAGCGCCATAACTGCGCTCATCCAAAGATGTCCAGCCATCATCAAAACGCCGCAGTAAGCTGATGGCACGGGTACCATAACTCTCGCCACGAATAAAAATACTGGAGAGCATGCGCTCCATCGGCAAGCCCACACCGGTATCCGGCAATTGATCATCCTCTGCACGACGCTCGTCTTGCATCAGCTCAAACAAAGTATGGTCTTGAGCATCTAAACGCTCGGCAAATAAGCTCCGTGCTCGGACCAATTTCGGCCATGCGGTATCTAAACTGCCATTGCACAAGCCATACACACCTGGTGTTAAACGTAGCGGCCGTGACTGGGTTGAATTTAAATACCAAATTGAATTTAGATCGCCAACGAGCAGGTTAAAGCCACTGTATTGATTAGTTTTCGCCGCAATATCTTGCAAATAAGCCTGCGGGCTTTGCTCTGAGGCGAGGTAGTCACTGACTAAAGCTCCGCGCGATTGCTCGCCTAACGGCAATGACATATCACGGATATTCGTTAAAGCAGCAAAGCGTCCTTGCTCGGCAATACCCAACCAAGAGCCACCCGCCTCAAGATCGCGCCCAGCATAAACACTGGGCTGATCCGACCATTGCGCCAGCGGCGCACTCGGCCGCGCATGCACCTCATCACGGTTGGCCAGCAACAATAATGGCTGGCGACGCTCAGGCTGCCAGGAAAAAACAATTAAACACATAGATTACTCAATAACATAAGCTTGCACAGTTGGACGGCACGTAGCCTATCCCAAGTCACTCATGCAAGGCGCAAGGCTCAACTTGCAAAATAGTACCTTCTTGGCCAATCACTTTAATGCGCTTGCCTGCAGCCAGATCAGGACCACTGACCAACCAGTAACTGTCACCGACTTTAATTTTCCCGCGTCCAGCGCTGATTGCTTCGTGCAGCAGATACTCGCTGCCTAACAACTCGCTGCCACGTCGATTCAATCGTGGCGCAACAGCAGGCTGTTGGCGTAAACGCCGCCACCAAACCCAAGCTGTAGCTAAAGACAACAAAGCAAAAGCGGTGAATTGCCACGCCCAAGCTAGCTCAGGAAAAGCCAACACCAAGAGTCCAACGATCGCAGCGGCAGTACCAAACCACAAAAAATAGCCTGCCGTGCCAAACACTTCAATAATCAATAGTAGAACAGCAAAAGCTAGCCAATCCCAAACGGCTAAATTTTGTAGGTACTCACTCATGCCTTTTTACCATCAAAGGAGGCCTTAACAATTTCACTGATGCCACCGATGGAGCCAATCAACTGAGTGGCTTCGAGCGGCATCATAATGACTTTACTGTTGTCAGCTGAAGCAATGTTACCCAAAGCTTCGATATATTTTTGTGCAACGAAATAGTTAACCGCATGCACGCTACCACTGCTAATGGCTTCAGAAACCATACGTGTGGCTTCGGCTTCAGCTTGGGCGGCACGCTCACGGGCTTGCGCCTCAAGAAATGCTGCTTCACGCTTACCTTCAGCCTTGAGGATTTGCGATTGTTTTTCACCTTCCGCGGTCAAAATATCCGCTTGGCGGCGACCTTCTGCTTCTAAAATCGAGGCACGCTTTAAACGCTCTGCCTTCATTTGACTGGCCATAGCCGCAACTAAGTCAGCCGGCGGGGTAATATCTTTAATTTCAATCCGAGTAACTTTAACGCCCCAGGGTGCGGTCGCTTGATCGACAGTGTGCAATAAACGCTCATTGATAATATCGCGCTGACTGAGCATCTGATCCAGCTCCATCGAGCCAAGTACTGTACGGATATTGGTGACGACCAAGTTTAAAATGGCATATTCCAGATCACTGACTTCATAAGCTGCCTGCGCCGCATTCACTACTTGAAAAAAACATACTGCATCAATACGCACAATGGCGTTATCAGCACTGATGGCTTCTTGCGCAGGAATGTCGAGCACGCGCTCCATCACACTGAGCTTACGGCCAACAGTATCCATCACTGGCACAATAATGTTTAAACCTGGTTTTAAGGTGCCGGTATAACGGCCAAAACGCTCAACCGTCCACTCATACCCTTGTGGCACCACTTTAAAGCCCATGAAGATCACAACGGCAATCAGGCCAACAAACAGAAATAACACCAATCCAATATCCATGAAAACTCCGTGTAAGCAGTAAAGTTAAGTATTAATTATAAAGCGCGTGCAGCGAGAAGGCTTAAGTTATTTTTGCTGGCTTTGCGGCGTCACCCGAAGGATTTCTTCAATGGTGGTCAGTCCAGCGGCGATCTTTTGTGCACCGGATAAACGCAAACTGCGCATACCATCGCGGTAAGCTTGGTTTTTTAGTTTTACCAAATCAGTATCTGCCATAATTAATGGCTTAATTGCATCATTGAGCAGCATGATTTCATAAACACCGGCACGGCCACGATAGCCGGTATCGCGACACTCCAAGCAGCCCACCGCTTGCTGCGCGCCTTTCGGTAGTGGAGCACTCCATGGCTGAGTCAGCGTCTTCCAATCATCCTCAGCAATTTCAACCGGTGCTTTGCAATGCGGGCACAACGTACGTACTAAACGTTGCGCCATCACACCCAATAAGGTCGCCTTAAGCAAATAATACGGAACACCCAACTCAAGCAAGCGGGTTATGGCACTGGGCGCATCATTGGTGTGCAAGGTGGATAAAACTAAGTGGCCAGTTAATGCGGCCTGAATCGCCATTTCTGCGGTTTCTAAGTCACGAATTTCGCCGATCATGATGATATCTGGATCTTGGCGCATCAAAGCACGAATACCGCTGGCAAAAGTTAAATCAATATTATGCTGCACTTGCATCTGATTAAAGGTCGGCTCGATCATCTCGATTGGATCCTCAATGGTGCAGACATTCACCTCTTCTGTGGCCAACTGTTTCAGCGTGGTATACAGCGTGGTGGTTTTACCTGAACCGGTTGGCCCAGTGACTAAAATAATGCCATTGGGCTGGCAAGTCATGCTGCGCCAGCGCTGCAAGTCATCGCCAGAAAAACCCAATTGATCAAAGCTTTTTAATAACACTTCAGGGTCAAAAATACGCATCACTAACTTTTCACCAAAAGCTGTTGGCATGGTGGAAAGACGCAGCTCCACTTCATTACCATCAGGGGTTTTGGTTTTCACTCGACCGTCTTGCGGCTTACGCTTCTCGGCAACATTCATCCGCCCTAATGACTTTAAGCGGCTGACCACCGCCATCGTCACCTGCGCAGGAAACTGATAAACCGTATGCAAGACGCCATCGATACGAAAACGTACCGAACCTTGCTCACGCCGCGGCTCAATATGAATATCACTGGCACGCTGTTGGAACGCATATTGAAACAACCAATCAACAATATTGACAATATGCGCATCATTAGCGTCTGGCTCTTGATCGCTTGATCCTAAATTGAGTAACTGTTCAAAGTTACCAACACCACTGACAAACTGATCACCTGTCGAAGCGCCGCTGACTGAACGGGCCAAGCGATAAAACTCAGTGGTAAAACGCTGGATATCAGCTGGATTGGCTACTACACGCTTGATTGGACGACGCAATACATGGGCTAAATTATCTTCCCAACTGCGGATAAAGGGCTGCGCACTGGCAATGGTAACGCTTTCGCTATTGGCTGCTACGGCAATAATCTTATGGCGCTGAGCAAACGCATAAGACATCAATGGCGTGATTGACGCGACGTCAATTTTTAACGGGTCAATGCGTAAATACGGTTGCTCGGCCCACTCTGCAAGCCAAACCGTTAAGGTTTCCAGATCCAGCTTACGTCCTGGTCGCACCTGGTCATCCAACTGCTGACTCGCAATGTATTCCAGCGGGTGCATGTGCACGGTTGCCGCATCACCGCGGCGCGCTGCCAAACAATGCTCTGCTGTATTTTGATCAATACGTCCTTGCTTTACTAACTCAGCCAATACTCCATTTAAATCCAGTAAACGATCAGCTGCAGTAGAGACAGTGGATGGCATAAGTTCTTCCTATCTAACGCTTAGAGCACGGTACGCACGCTGTCCTTTGAGCAGACAGCGTGCATGTATCGGCAAAGCTTAACGCACTAATTGTTTCCAAGCATTGAGCGTGAGCACAGAACCTAAATGCTCTCGACGCAACACCAACAACTCTGCATCTAAGGGCTGTAAAGCCAGAGCATGCAGCTCACGCAAACTTCCAAACAAACGATCGCTATCGACCAGATCGGTCAACTGACGCGCCGTTTGCAACCAAGCTAATAAACGCTCAATGCGCGGTGCTTGTTCGGCTAAGTCTTCGGGTTGACGCATGTAGCGATGCACTTGCAATGCTTGTGCTTCGTCCTTTAAGAACTGCAATAACCAGTTCTGTAATGTTGCCGCACCTTGGCGTGCGCCACGCGCAGTGCGCTTGTGTTGCCACTCTTTATTTTGTAACCACAGCGCCATCTGCAAGGAGAAAACACCCCAGCGGCTATCATTGAGCTCATCAGCAAACGCCAATGGCGCAGCTTCGCGCGCGGCTTGATCGTCAGCGCCAGCCAGAATACGTTCACGCCAATCCTTGATCAGTGCATCCAACTGCATACGCAAAGCATTGCTGGTTTGGCGTGGTACGGCCTGGCCCAGACTGGCTAATACAGCACGCAGACTGACCAACTGTTGCAGCCATTGCTCAAGTAATTTCCAGTGACCATTAAAACGATATTGCTCAGCAAGACGCTGGCTATTACCTAAGAGCTGCCAAGTAATCGCAGCAAAAGCGTCATCCAGGGGCATATCGACAGATAACTCTGCTGGATCGGCAGCAACGCTGTAGCTATTGGCATCAAACAAACGGTAGCCACGCTCAGCCTTGCTGATATCACACGGCATCAACGCCACATCAGCGGCCAACTCTAAAGCCAGTTCAAGCAATGCGGCAGGATCACCTTCGCGCAACTCCAACTCAACTTCACAGATATCTTCCTGCTGCTCACCGGCGATCACTAAGCCTTGATCCAGCGCCACTTCAACAACCGTATCAACACCATCACGCAACCAGCGTATTTCGGCAAATTGACGCTTAAAGTCAGTACTAAATACCGCTTTTAATTGCTTTTTATCCAGCCCAGCTAAACTTTCTGGCCAGCAGCTGGCATCTAAGTGACTGAGCACTAAGCTATTACTTTTTAACGGCCAATCAAACTCATTGCGCTCAGATAATCCGGCGACACTGGCACCTTTACTCTTCAAGGTTTGGATCAATTGTTCGCCATCACGACGAATACGCAGTGCCACTTGGCTATTCGCCAAGGCAAAATCGTCTGTATCGTAATACCGATTAAGCAGCTCACGGGTCTGCCAAGGGCCTACACAACGCGCTGCTAAAACAGGGTGTTCAGGCAGCGTAGCAAGGCTCGCAGGGCTGATTCGGAGCTTTATTTCGGTTTCTTTAGCCATGTCATTCTCAATTCAAATTGTTACCAGTGTATCGCTATGCTGGTCGAACCCTATACCAGCACCGTATAATCTACGCTGTCATTGGAAATCGAGCGCAGTCTGTATGTCGATAAACCCGTTTGTTAGTTTGTTTGGTCGTTCGCCCATTGGGCCAATGCAGCAACATATTGCCAAAGCACACGAGTGTGCTTCAAATCTGGTGCCTTTTTTCCAAGCTGTGATAGCGGAAGACTGGTCGCGTGTTGAGCTTGTGCAACAAGAGATGTCTCGGCTTGAAAAAGAGGCCGATAAACTCAAGCGCAATGTGCGTATTCACCTGCCTAAAAGTCTATTTTTGCCGGTACCACGTTCCGACTTATTGGAACTGCTCAGTGTACAGGACAAAGTTGCCAACCGCGCAAAAGACATTGCTGGACTGATGTTAGGTCGGCAAATGGTGATTCCACAGCCTTTGCAGCCGATGATCTTAGCTTTCGTACAACGCTCAGTGGATGCCAGCGATCAAGCATTAACCGCGATGAATGAGCTGGATGAAATTCTCGAAACAGGTTTCGGTAACCGCGAAGTGAATCGCGTCACGGCAATGATTGAAGTGCTTGAAGACATTGAGCACGATACTGATCGCATGCAAATTGAAGTGCGCCGCACCCTCTTTAAACTGGAGAAAGACCTTCCGCCTGTCGATGTCATGTTTCTCTATACCATCATCGAATGGATTGGTGATGTCGCTGACCGCGCTGAGCGTATCGGCAACCGATTGGAACAATTGCTCGCGCGCTAGTTACCTAGCGCGTCCCACCTGGAACAAGCGGAATTTTTATGTCTCTTTTAACTGACTACGGCTTCATTCTATTAATGTTGGCCTGTCTTTTTGGTTTCTTTATGGCGTGGGGTGTCGGTGCCAATGACGTTGCTAATGCAATGGGTACCTCTGTTGGCTCCGGCGCACTAACTATTAAACAAGCCATTGTTGTCGCGATGGTATTTGAGTTCTGTGGTGCTTACTTAGCCGGCGGAGAAGTCACCGAAACCATCAAAAACGGCATTGTCGATATTGATGTTATGACTGCCGACTTATTAGTCCTTGGAATGATGTCGGCACTTCTAGCAGCCGGTACTTGGCTGCTGATTGCGACGAGTAAAGGCTGGCCAGTTTCAACCACTCACACCATCATTGGTGCCGTGGTTGGTTTTGCTGCTTTTGGCGTGTCATTTGATGCTGTGCATTGGAGCGCTATTCTACCAATCACGGCCAGCTGGGTAGTGACACCTTTTCTGTCTGGCATTTTGGCCTTTGGTTTATTCGTCAGCGTGCAAAAATTGATTATCAATACTGATAATCCTTTTGAAAATGCTAAGCGCTATGTGCCGGTATATATGTTTCTAACCGGCTTCATGGTCGCTTTGATGACCATTTCTAAAGGCCTTAAGCATGTTGGTTTAGAGATTAATAGCGAGCAAAGCGTTCTCCTTGCCGTCGGTATCGGCGTTTTAGTGATGCTACTGGGTATTATCTTACTGCGTCGGGTAAAGATTGCCCCTGATGCTAACCGCAGTACCTATTTTGCTAGTGTGGAAAAAGTCTTCGCTACTTTGATGATTTTCACTGCGTGCTCAATGGCCTTCGCCCACGGCGCTAACGATGTTGCCAACGCTGTTGGTCCGCTTGCAGCGATTGCCGGTGTGATTCAAAGCAACGGTGTAGCTGAATTAGGTGCCAAATCAGCAGTTCCAGCGTGGGTATTATTGCTGGGGGCAGTTGGTATTGTGATTGGTTTAGCCACCTATGGTTATAAAGTCATCGCCACTGTGGGTCGCGGCATTACTGAACTGACCCCAAGTCGTGGTTTTGCTGCGGAACTGGCAACTGCTTCAACCGTAGTTGGCGCGTCAGCAATTGGTTTGCCCGTTTCGACCACGCACACCTTGGTGGGTGCGGTGTTGGGTATTGGTTTAGCCCGTGGTATCAGCGCGCTAAACTTGCGCGTGATTGGCTCAATCTTTATGTCTTGGGCCATCACCTTGCCAGCCGGCGCCTTCCTCTCGATCGTGTTCTTTAGCATTTTGAAATTGATCTTTCTATAATGCTACACACTGAGTCTTTTTCGGGCACTGCGCGATTGCGTAATGCCTGAAAAAGCGGCAGTGTTGTTCTACTCAATGACAGCCAGTCTCTGCACTCATCTCTTAATCCTTTGGCTGTCGCCATGATTGGACGCTCTCATGCACGATTACGTTAACTCGCTCCGCCATTCATTGCCCTATATCAACGCCCACCGTGAGCGCACCTTTGTGGTCATGCTGCCTGGCGAAAGCATCGAGCATGAAAACTTTGGCAACACTGTCCATGACTTGGTGCTTTTACACAGTTTGGGTGTGCGCTTGGTTCTGGTGTTTGGCTCACGCCCGCAAATTGAAGCGCGTTTAACCGAACAAGGGTTAGGTTCGCACTATCATCAAGATTTACGCATTACCGACGCTGACACATTAAGTTGTGTGCTGGCCGCAGTTGGCCAGTTACGTGCTTTTATGGAAGCTCGCCTATCGATGGATATGGCGTCCTCGCCAATGCAAGGCGCACGCTTAAGAGTTGCCGGTGGTAATTTAGTCACAGCACGCCCTCTTGGGGTCATTAATGGCGTGGATTATCAGCATACTGGTGAAGTGCGCCGTATCGACAGCAAAGGCATCAATCGTTTACTCGATGATCGCACCATTGTGCTGCTACCGCCGCTGGGTTATTCGCCAACCGGTGAAACCTTTAACTTAGCCTGTGAAGATATCGCCACCCGTGCTGCCATTGAACTGCAAGCTGACAAGTTATTACTCTTTAGCGCCGAACAAGGTCTGCTTGACGCTTCTGGACAGCTGATCCGTGAGCTACCCGCGCAACATGCAGAACAACATCTACAACGCTTTAAAAACGCCAAGCAGCTAGAGCAAGCTGAACTTTTGCAGGCAGCAGTCAGCGCTTGCCGGGGCGGCGTGCCACGCTGTCACATTCTCAGCTACCATCTTGATGGCGCTTTACTGACCGAAACCTTTACCCGCGACGGTTGCGGCACCTTAGTCGATCAAGGTCAGTTCGAGCATGTCCGTGAAGCACAAATTGAAGATGTTGGCGGCTTACTCGAACTCATTCGTCCTCTAGAAGAAGAAGGCGTTTTAGTGCGCCGCTCGCGTGATCTCATCGAGCGTGAAATCAATCAATTCAGCATCGTTGAGCGCGACGGTTTAATCATTGCTTGCGCCGCTTTATATCCTTTTCCTGATGAAGCCACAGGTGAGCTTGCCTGTTTAGCGGTGCACCCCGAGTATCGCCACGGCAAGCGTGGTGATGTCTTGCTTGAGCGTATTGAGCAGCGAGCACGAGAATTAAACTTAAACTCGTTGTTTGTACTAACCACGCGCACAGCACACTGGTTTCAAGAACGTGGCTTTCAAGCTTGCACCTTAGAACAACTTCCCAGCGCTAAAGCATCCCTGTATAACTTTCAGCGTAACTCCAAGGTTTTTAGAAAAACCTTGAGCTAATAGTCTTTAGTAATAAAAACTATTAGAGTGCAAATATGTTGTTAAGGAGATGCTGAATAAATCAAAGAATGTCATTGCAAACGTAGCGAAGCAATCCAATTAGCTTTATGTATCAGCATGTTAGCGATTGCCGCGTCGCGTCGCTCCTCGCAATGAGGTAATTAATCAGTGCTTCCTTAAATATTGTCTGATATTCAACAACTTTCAACGCAAGCCTCAATATTTCATTGACGCTGATGCGTTTATAATAATTAAGGAGAACACCCATGAGCAAAGGCAAAACCCTCGCATGGGCCCTGTCCATGACCCTCGCAAGCATCACCTTGGGCGGCATGGCGCAGGCCGAAGAAAAATACATCACAATCGGTACAGGTGGTCAAACTGGTGTTTACTATGTCGCTGGGCAATCCATCTGCCGTTTCATTAACCGTGACAGCAAAACCAGCGGAATACGCTGTAACGCACCGGCCAGTGGCGGCGGTGTGGCCAACGTAAATGGTATTCGCAGTGGCGAATTCAATTTTGGCGTGATGCAATCTGATCACCAATACAAAGCGATGAAAGGTTTAGCACCTTTCGAAGCAGAAGGTCCGATGGAAGATATGCGCGCACTTTTCTCCTTGCAGAGTGAAGTATTCACCGTTCTGGCCCGCCGTGATGCACACATTGCGAATTTCGATGACTTAAAAGGTAAGCGCGTCAATATCGGTAACCCAGGTTCTGGTCAGCGCGACACGCTTGAAGAAATCATGGAGAAAAAAGGCTGGGATCGTAAAAGTTTTGCTTTAGCTTCCGAGCTTAAGCCAGCCGAGCAAGCCAGTGCCCTTAATGACAACAACATTGATGCTATGACTTACTTTGTTGGTCACCCCAACGGCGCTATTCAAGAAGCCACAACCACTGTGGATGCAGTTTTAGTACCAGTAACGGGGCCTGAAATTGATGCGTTATTAGCAGAGAAGAGCTACTACACAAAAGCAGAGATTCCAGGTGGCATCTACACGGGTAACGATCTGCCAACGCCGTCCATCGGTGGTAAGGCAGTGCTGTCAACGAGTAGCAAAATCAGCGCAGATTTAGTTTATCAAATGGTTAAATCAGTGTTTGATAACCTTGATCGCTTCAAGCGTTTACACCCAGCCTTTAAAGATTTAAAAGCCGAGGAAATGATTGAAGTCGGTTTATCAGCGCCGCTGCATGAAGGTGCTGTACGCTACTACAAAGAGCGTGGCTGGTTGAAATAAGCGTTCTCAGCTCGTTGCATCATCTTAATACGTCAGCACTCGAGCAGGTGCTGACGTATTAACCTCTTTAGATTCCAAGCAGGTTCACTGCCATGTCAGACAAACACCTTTCCGCCGAAGAACTCATTGCCCAAGACTCAGGCGCGCGCTTACCTGATGGCCTTATGGCGCAGATTATCGCCAGCCTTGCTTTACTCTGGTCACTGTTTCAGCTGTGGATTGCTTCACCTTTGCCGTTTATCTTTCGCATCGGTGTGTTTAACGATACGGAAACACGTTCAATTCACTTAACCTTTGCGCTATTGCTAGCCTTTTTAGCTTATCCAGCTTTCAAGCGTTCGCCACGCAATCGTGTGCCTTTAGTGGACATTGCCTTAGGCCTCGTAGCCGCCGCCAGCGCCGCTTACCTCTTTATTTTTTATCAAGACTTGGCATTACGCCCTGGTACTTTGACCACTGCTGATCTGATTACCGCATGTATTGGTATTCCGTTATTACTCGAAGCGACGCGGCGTACTCTAGGGCCGCCTCTAGCAGTGATTGCCTTATTGTTTTTGACCTACAGCATTGCTGGCCCTTATATGCCAGATATGCTGGCCCACCGCGGTGTAAGCTTTACTGCTTTGGCTAATCACCAATGGATCACCACCGAAGGTGTATTCGGAATTGCTTTGGGCGTTTCCACCAGTTTTGTCTTCTTGTTTGTGCTGTTCGGTGCGCTACTTGAGCGCGCAGGCGCCGGCAACTATTTTATTCAGCTGGCCTTTAGTTTGCTTGGCCACATGCGCGGTGGTCCGGCGAAAGCCGCAGTGGTCGCCTCAGGCCTGACCGGTATGATTTCCGGTTCATCCATTGCTAACGTGGTGACCACCGGTACTTTTACTATTCCAATGATGAAACGCGTGGGCTTTTCAGCGGAAAAAGCAGGTGCGGTTGAAGTAGCGTCATCGGTTAACGGACAAATCATGCCGCCGGTGATGGGGGCCGCAGCATTCTTAATGGTTGAATATGTGGGTATTCCCTATGTTGAGATCATCAAGCATGCGTTCTTACCAGCAGCTATTTCCTATATCGCTTTGCTCTATATTGTGCACTTAGAAGCATTAAAATTGGGCATGCAACCCATTGGTCATTATCAACCAAAACCTTGGTTGCGCCGCTTAACTGGGTTTGCTTTTGGTATTGCTTTAATTTCTGGTATTTCATTACTGGTCTATTACGGTTTAGGTTGGCTCAAACCCGTACTGGGTGAGCACGCTCTATTAGGAATTGGTATCTTACTGGCCATTACCTATTTGAGCCTATTAAAAGTTGCCGCTAGCAACCCGCCACTGCCGATTGAAGATCCGAATACATCCATTGAAGAATTGCCACAAACCCGTGCAGTACTGCTGTCTGGTTTACATTTTATCTTGCCAGTTGTAGTGCTGGTTTGGTGTTTAATGATTGAGCGCTTATCGCCTGGCCTGTCTGCGTTTTGGGGCAGTGTGATGCTGGTTTTTATTTTACTGACACAACGTCCTATTTTGACTTGGATGCGTACCGATCGAAGCTATAACCATGGCGGCTGGCTTGATGGTGTTATTGATCTGCGCGAAGGCATGATTGCTGGTGCGCGTAATATGATAGGTATTGGTATTGCTACGGCTGCCGCTGGCGTGATTGTCGGTGCAGTATCACAAACGGGTGTAGGTTTGGTATTGGCGGACCTGGTAGAACTGCTCTCTATGGGCAATCTGCTGTTGATGCTGATGTTTACAGCCGTGTTCAGTTTGATTCTTGGTATGGGTTTGCCAACCACGGCGAACTATATTGTAGTTTCTAGCTTATTAGCGCCAGTGATCGTTACCTTAGGTCAACAAAATGGTTTAATTGTGCCATTGATTGCTGTGCACTTATTTGTTTTCTATTTCGGCATTATGGCTGATGTCACACCACCCGTTGGACTGGCCTCCTTTGCTGCGGCCGCGGTGTCTAAAGGTGATCCAATTAAAACTGGAGTTCAAGCTTTTTACTACAGCTTGCGTACCGCTGCACTACCCTTCTTGTTTATTTTTAATACTGATTTACTGCTGATTAATATCAGTGTCATGCATGGCGTTTTAATTTTTATTGTCGCCACCATTGCTATGCTAATTTTTGCAGCGGGGACACAAGGCTGGTTTATCACGCGCAGTCGCTGGTATGAAAATATCCTACTACTGCTCGTTGCTTTTACCTTATTTAGACCCGGTTTCTGGATGGATATCATCCATGATCCTTACCAAGACGTTGCACCTAGCCAGCTCATTCAAACACTTGGCCAGGTCGATGAAGGCAGCAGTTTACGTTTACGCATTCAGGGTGAAAATGAATTGGGAGAGCCCCATGAGTTTGTGGTCTTACTACCTGTTCCTTCTGGCAATGACGGCGAGGAACGTCTCAACGCCCTTGGTTTTACTTTGATCGAAGAAGACGGCAAGACTTTAATTGATAATGTTGCCTTTGCCAGCCAGGCCGCTGATTTAGGTTTAGAGTTTGATCAGCAAATTATGAAAGTACGCGCGCCTACTGATCGGATGCGCAAAGAAATCATGTGGATTCCTGGCTTGTTACTACTGCTTGCAGTCAGCGCTTTGCAATGGCGTAGAAAGCGCTTAACTGCAAAGAAGGTACCTGTGCCGGCCAATTCCATTGCGCATTAATTTAAGGACGCGGAAAACAGCATGAAGCAATCTATTCTCGTTACGGGCGGCGCAGGTTATATCGGCTCACATACCACTTTAGCTCTGCTAGAGGCAGGTCATGAGGTGATTGTCTTGGACAACCTCGCCAATAGCTCGCTAGAGTCGCTACGCCGTGTTGAAAGTATTTGCGCCAAAGCACCGACCTTCATTGAGGGTGATATTCGTGACCGTGCTTTACTGGACTCTATTTTTTCTCGCTACTCAATCGCCGCAGTATTGCATTTCGCTGGATTGAAAGCGGTTGGCGAAAGCGTACAACAACCACTGGCTTATTATGAAAATAACGTCAGCGGCAGTGTTGTATTATTTCAAGCAATGGCTGCAGCCGGTGTATTTAATCTGGTGTTTAGCTCATCCGCAACTGTGTATGGCGAGCCTAAGCAGATGCCAATTAGTGAGAAATGCCCGACCGGTATACCGACCAATCCCTATGGCCGCTCGAAACTAATGGTGGAAGAGGTGCTGCGTGATTTATCCATCTCGGAGCAACGTTGGAGTATTGCGTTGCTGCGTTACTTTAATCCGGTTGGAGCACATCGTAGCGGCCTGATTGGTGAAGACCCCAATGGTATTCCTAATAACCTGCTGCCTTATATCAGTCAGGTTGCTGTGGGCAAGCTGCAACAGTTATCTGTCTACGGCGATGATTATCCAACAATAGATGGCACAGGGGTACGAGACTATATCCATGTGGTCGATTTGGCTGATGGCCACTTAAAAGCTTTAGATGCCATTGCTAAATCGCAAGGCGTACATATTTGGAATCTGGGTACAGGACAGGGTTATAGCGTTTTGCAGATGATTGCAGCCTTTGAGCAAGCCGCCAAAGTGGTTGTGCCTTACAAAATAGTCGATCGCCGTAGTGGTGATATTGCTGAGTGTTGGGCAGACCCGAGCAAAGCGGCTACAGAATTAGGTTGGAAAGCACTGCATACTTTAGACGATATGATGCGTGATACTTGGCGCTGGCAAAAAAGTAATCCAGACGGTTTTAATAGCTAAATACAAATAACGGTCAGCACATGCTGGCCGTTTTTGATTATGCATCTATTCACCACATTTGCTGTGTAGCTTGCTGACAGCGCCGCTGATCACTGAGCACTACTGCGCTGTAGCTGTGACAAGCGCAGTCAGGGATGACGTAGCGCCGTCGCAGAAACATGGATGGGTTCGTCGACAAGAGAACAGTTGTAGCGCAGGGCGGCATGCTCAGCGTTAGGATTTTAGGCGATCAAGGCGCTTTCTTGCACTTTAAGAATCGCCTGCAAGAAGTACGCGTGCCGTACCGCCCTTATGCTGCTTTTCCCTCAACGAGCCGTCCGGGCTCGATTCGGGCGCTTCGCCGTCCCTGGCTTCGCTTGCCGCAGCACAAGGGACGTGCTCGTTAATCATTTGTGTTGCCTGCTCTATTTATGCCAGTTTCATTCAAAGTATTTTGAGTTTTGAGAATATTACAATGATGACTTTTAGAGCCACGGCTCAATCAGCCTGCAACTGTAGCCACAGGCAAACCGACTCACTGAAACTGATAAAAAGCTCTTAGTGATACACGAACACACGCACTGACTATCTAGCAGACGGCGCCGCTGATCAATGAGCACTACGCTGCAGCTGTGGCAAGCGTAGTCATGGATGACGTAGCGCCGGCGTTGAACCCTGGATGGGTTCGTCGACGGGAGAACAGTTGCAGCGCAGTGCGGCATGCTCAACGTTAGCTATTCAATCAGTTAACGCTCCTGTAAGCCGCAGACCTTATGCATCACTCATTAATCATTACCGGCGTCTGCTCGCGAGGAAGTATCTTTAAAGCTCAAGGCTATCGCGGGTATGGCCCGCTCATACGGGGATTGTCGAGGCTGATCTCGGCTTACTGGGCCCGACTGTGATTTATTTTCATTGTGCATAAAAAAACCCCAGATCATTGCTGACCTGGGGTTTTGCTGTAGGCGCTTGACGATGACCGACTCGGATTCGTGCCATCCAGGCACTCACCTTTCTGGCAGCCTAGGGCTGTCCAAACACGTTCCCGACGCGTTTGTCACATGGGGCTTCGCGCCCGTTATACAGTGACTGAAGTTCACTTCGGATAAGCCAAAAAAAAGGCTACCCGTTAGGGTAGCCTTTCTTATTTGGCGCTTGACGATGACCTACTCTCACATGGGGAGACCCCACACTACCATCGGCGATGCATCGTTTCACTTCTGAGTTCGGGAAGGGATCAGGTGGTTCCAACGCTCTATGGTCGTCAAGCAATTCTTTTTGAGGAGCCGTTTCCCACTGTTGTGGTCATCGTCTTCTCTAATTAGGTGTGTGATAGTAGCATAATTTGTGCGTTTCGCGAACTTTCGGTTCACAATTCGTCTTCCCAAATTGTTTGGGTGTTATATGGTCAAGCCTCACGGGCAATTAGTATTGGTTAGCTCAATGCCTCACAGCACTTACACACCCA
>NZ_ATXQ01000012.1 GCF_000421765.1 Denitrificimonas caeni DSM 24390
TGCTGTGAGGCATTGAGCTAACCAATACTAATTGCCCGTGAGGCTTGACCATATAACACCCAAACAATTTGGGAAGACGAATTGTGAACCGAAAGTTCGCGAAACGCACAAATTATGCTACTATCACACACCTAATTAGAGAAGACGATGACCACAACAGTGGGAAACGGCTCCTCAAAAAGAATTGCTTGACGACCATAGAGCGTTGGAACCACCTGATCCCTTCCCGAACTCAGAAGTGAAACGATGCATCGCCGATGGTAGTGTGGGGTCTCCCCATGTGAGAGTAGGTCATCGTCAAGCGCATACAGCGAAACCCCAGATCAGCAATGATCTGGGGTTTTTTTATGACCAAAAAAAATCCCAGACAGCTGCCTGGTAAAGTCTGCGGCTGACAACAGAAGCGTTAGCTGATTGATGGCTAGTGCCGAGCATGCCGCACCGCGCTACAACTGTTCTCCCGTCGACGAACCCATCCAGGGTTCAACGCCGGCGCTACGTCATCCCTGACTGCGCTTGCCACAGCTGCAGCGCAGTGCTCAGTGATCAGTGGTGTTGTTTGCTAGCCAGCAAGAACGTGCACTTGCGAACGACTAACGACATTGTCAGGCGAGTAAGTGGGTCAGTTTGCTAAGTTTTAAAGAGACTGTTGCGGACTCGAGTGCAACGGTAATGATCAACGAGCACCTCCCTTGTGCTGCGGCAAGCGTAGCCAGGGACGGCGAAGCGCCCGAATCGAGCCATGACGGCTCGTTGAGGGAAAAGCAGCATAAGGGTGGTGCGGTTTGAGTGTCTCTTGCAAGTCACTTTTAAAAACAATCAAGTGCCTAAAAATCCAGCGCTGAACATAGGCTCTATTACCCTCTGGCCCATTCTGCAAAATCTATTGCTTTGCTGCTAAACTGCCATGATGTTTTTAGGTGTGTAGTTATGGATCCGCGAAGCGAAGTTCTGATACGTAATATTGAGTTATTTGATGGTCATATAGTGTTGGCTGGTGCTCCAGCCGATGATTTACTTGCTGAGTTGCCGCAAGCGTATGGCTGGAGTTGGCATGCAGGTGAGCATGCTGTACTTAAGCAGCGGTTTGCAGAGCGATGTGGTTTTTCCACTGAGCTCGCTTCTGCAGAGTACACATCAGGAGTGTTGTTTCTACCAAAATCACGCGAGCTAACTGAGTATCTATTGCATGAGCTTGCGGCAAAAATACCTAGTGGCGTGTTGTTTTTAGTTGGTGAGAAACGTGCCGGTGTGGAGCGAGCTGCAAAGCAACTGGCTGCTTTTGGGCGTACCAGTAAAATTGATAGTGCTAGACACTGCCAGCTTTGGCGCTGTCAGGTGAATAAGAAACCTGATGCGCCAAGCTTAGAGGTGGCCGGTAAAGTCTTTACTGTGACCTCTGGCAAGCAATCAATTAATGTGCATAGCGTGCCTGGCGTATTCAGCCATGGACGCCTTGATTTGGGCACGCAGTTGCTTTTGGAGTGCTTAGATGATCTTCCGGCCGGGCATTATCTCGACTTTGGTTGCGGTGCAGGTGTTGTGGGTTCATTTCTTAAAAAGCGTTATCCACAAGCACAGGTCAGCATGTTAGATGTCGATGCCTTTGCTATTTACAGTAGTCAGCTCACTTTGGCTGCCAATCAGTTGGAAGCAACTGTGATTGCTGGTGATGGTATTCATGCTGCACCAAAAAAACTTGCCGCGATTATTAGTAATCCGCCGTTTCACCAAGGCGTGCATACACAATATCAGACCACTGAAACAATGCTGCGCGAAGCCGCTGAGCATCTCCAGCCGGGTGGTGAATTACGCATAGTTGCCAATAGTTTTTTAAAATACCCGCCTTTGATCGAGCAGCATTTAGGTACATGTACGGTGCTGGCTGAGCGTGATGGTTTTAAGGTGTATAGCGCCGTACGACGCTCATAACGAGATATTTAGCTGCTTGCTTAAGTTTAAAAAGGACCTCGTAACGTGACTGATAATACCTTTGTGTTTGATGTGATTGGTGCTGCACAATTTGAACAATTGGTTGTGCAAAATTCAATGCATAAACCGGTTCTGGTTGATTTCTGGGCGCAGTGGTGCGCTCCATGCAAAGTGTTGATGCCTGTATTGGAAAAGATCACTGCCAGTTATGCGGGTGAATTGCTGTTGGCTAAAGTAGATTGCGATGTTGAGCAAGACATCGTTGCCCGCTTGGGTGTGCAAAGCTTACCTACTGTGGTGCTATTTAAAGACGGTAAACCCGTTGATGGTTTTACTGGTGCGCAAAGTGAAACGGATATCCGCGCGTTACTGGCCAAGCATGTCGCAGAGCCCCCCGCACCTGCGGAAGACCCTTTAGATACGGCGCAGAATCTTTTTGATAGTGGCGAGTTTGCTCAGGCAGAAGCTTTACTGAAGGAATTATTGTCAGGTAATGATCAACAACCTGCAGCTTTAGTGCTTTATGCGCGCTGCTTAGCAGAGCGTGGTGCGCTCGCTGACTCTGAGGCTGTTCTAAACTCGGTCACTACAGATGAGCAAAAACATGCTATTGCCGCTGTTCGCGCGCAGCTAACCTTTTTAAGACAAGCCGCACAATTGCCCGATATGGCAGAGTTGAAAACTCGTTTAGCTAAAGATGCTAATGATGATGAAGCGCTGTTGCAGTTAAGCATTCAGCAACTTGCTCGGCAAAACTATGAGCCCGCTTTAGATAACTTGCTGCAATTGTTTATCCGCCACCGCAGTTTTGCTGAGGGTGCTGCGCATAAAACATTACTGCAAGTGTTTGAGTTGCTTGGTACTGAACACCCGCTGGTGACGCTCTATCGCCGCCGTCTCTATCAGGCGCTGTATTGAGCCGAGAGTTATAACTGATGCAGCGCTTATACGTCATTATGCTTGATGCTTGGCAGCACGCTGGTACACGTCAGCGTCTATTTGCTTTAGCAATTCCGATGATTCTAAGTAATCTTTCGGTGCCACTAGTGGCCTTAGTTGATAGTGCAGTAGTGGGGCGCCTACCGCATGCTTATCAATTGGGCGCTGTTGCAGTTGGCGCGAGTCTGTATGCCGTTATGGTCTGGACCTGTGGTTTTTTACGCATGGGTAGCACAGGTTTTGCCGCGCAAGCGGCAGGGCGCAATGATCAGCAGGCATTGCGCTCGCTGTTGATGCAGAGTTTGCTTTTGGTGGTGTTGCTGACTGCGCTTTGTGTTGCCATCGCTTTACCTTTATTGCCGCAGATCCTGCAGTGGATGGAGACTTCCGCTGAACTGCAAGGATTAGCCCAAGAGTATTTTTTAATTCGAATGTTTGGTTTGCCTGCGGCATTGATGATGCATGTGCTGGTCGGCTGGCTGTTGGGTATTCAAAATGCGCGTGCGGCGCTATGGATGCTTCTGCTGTGCAATATGGTCAATATCATCCTTGATGTTTATTTTGTCTTTGGATTGGACTGGGAAGTCGCAGGTGCAGCGCGCGCTTCGGTGATTGCCGAGTGGAGTGGTGCGTTGCTGGGTCTGTATTTGGCTTGGCGTTATGTTGATAAAGGTCCTTTGCTCGACTTTTGGCAGACACTATTACGTTGGCAAAGCTGGCGTCCTTTGCTTGCAGTTAATCGCGATATTCTGATTCGCAGTTTGGCGCTGCAGGGCGTGTTTTTTATGGTGACCTTTCAAGGCGCACGCTTAGGCGATAGCACTGTCGCCGCCAATGCCTTACTGCTCAATGGTTTGTTGTTGTGTGCTTACGCGTTAGACGGTTTAGCGCACGCATTGGAAGCACTGACTGGGCATGCCTTAGGGATGCAAGATAAGTCTGCGCTGCAGCGAGCCTTGGCTCTGGTAAGTATCTACTCGTTACTGGCCAGCAGTGTATTTGCTGTGCTGTTTTGGTTATTCGGCGATTGGTTTATTGCCTTGCAGACCACTATTCCCAGTGTCCAAGCTACCGCGGCAGATTACCTTCCGTACCTTGCGCTATTGCCGTTGATTACGGTGTGGAGCTATGTGCTTGATGGTTTGTTTATTGGTGCGACGCGAGCGCGTGAAATGCGTAATGCCATGTTACTGGCTGTGCTGGTGTGCGCGCCGATTGCGTGGTGGCTGCAAAGCTTTGGCAATCACGGATTATGGATTGCCTTTCTTTTGTTTATGGCCCTGCGTGCAGGCTTTCTGGGCTTCAGCGCGCGGCATTTGCCCAGTTGGTTTGGCATTGATCAGAGCGCAGTACGTTGAAGTCTTCTGTGTAGCACGGCAATCATTAAGCACAAGGCGCAAAGTAGGATTAATGGCCAAGACTGCCAGCGCAGATAGGGCGTTAAGCCTTGCATCGGCACCACTGTTCCACGCAACACTGCTTGCTGAAACTGCGGAACGGTTACAGCAATAACGCCTTTGGGATCAATCAGTGCACTGACACCATTGTTAGTGGCACGGATCATCCAGCGCCCAGCTTCTAAAGCGCGCATTTGTGCCATCTGCAAGTGTTGCATTGGACCGATTGAGGTACCAAACCAGGTGTCATTGCTAATGGTTAAGAGAATGTCGCTCTGTGCAGCCAACTCAGTAGCAAACTCAGGGTAAACCACCTCGTAACAGATATAGGGCGCAATCTTGTAGCCTTTGGCTTCAAGTGGCGCTTGTTGGCTGGGGCCCCGAGCAAAGTCTGACATGGGTAGATCAAAGAAAGCGATAACGCCCCGCAGTACTTCTTGCAAGGGCACATATTCACCAAAAGGTACTAGCTTTTGCTTGCGGTATTCACCTTGGCTGTCGCCTAAGGTAGTGATGGCATTGTAATAACGTAAATCACCGTAACTGTCTGTTTGTCGAAGCGGTAGGCCGGTGATTAAGGCAGAGTCACGCTGACCTATTAAACGATCCATACTGTTTAAATAGCCTTGCGCGTGTTCTTTGAGAACAGGTACAGCTGTTTCTGGCCAAATGACTAAATCGCTTGGCGCTGCATTTAAGGTTAAGGATTGATAGAGCAATAACTGCGCTTCGATTTGCGCAGGGTCCCATTTTAGATTTTGTTCGATGTTGCCTTGAATCGCGGTAACACTTAGCGCCTCGCCCGAGGGTTGTGTCCATTGTTTAGATTGCAGCGCCAAGCCTAAGCCCCACACTATCACTAGCACGAGGCCTGCAGCAAGGCGTGACGACCAGCTTTTGTTTTTGCCGAGAGTGCTCAGTAATACGCTGCTTAACGTGAGCGCAAAAGAAATCAGCCACACCCCGCCGAGTGGTGCAAGTCCAGCAAGCGGTCCATTTAATTGGCTGTAACCGGTGTACAGCCACGGGAAACCGGTTAAAAACCAGCCGCGAAAGGCTTCAATGGCGACCCATAGCGCAGCAAAGGCGAGGGCATTGCTCAGTGAGTGATGGCTTTGACGTAAAAACTTCACCCACAGCCAGCCAAATAAGGCTAAAAAAAGCGCTAAACCACCGACAAAAGCAACCGTTAAGATAAAGGCTAAAGGCGGCGCTGCAGCCCCATAATCATGGATGCTGACATACACCCAGCTGGTGCCGCTGGCAAAGAGACCAAAACCAAACCACCAGCCGCGCCAAGCAGCTTGACGCGCGGTGAGCGCACTTAGACCTAAATACAGCACAGTACAAGCAATCAGCGCCAGTGGCCAGAGGTCAAAAGGCGCTAAGCTGAAGGTGATAAGAGAGCCTGCAGCTAAAGCAATCGCATGTCCGCTCCAGCCGCTGCGCGTGATCCAGTGCATGGGTTTAAGTCCTTATTTGTCGCCCATAAATGGACGACCTACAATATATCAAGCTGCAGCGCTTAGCCGTATTGCATCGGCGATTAACTGCTTTGCTTGCTGCCTTTGTTTAGTGGAGTGATACGCAATAAATGCAAACGACGACTGTCAGCATTGAGTACGCGAAAACGCATACGGTCAACTTCAATGATTTCATTGCGTTTAGGTAAGTGTCCAAATGCACTCATGACCACGCCACCAATAGTGTCAAATTCGTCTTCCGAGAAACCACTATTAAAGAAGTCGTTAAAGTCATCTACCGGCGTCAGTGCTTTGACAATGTAGTCGCCGGTTGGCAGTGGACGGATGTAACTGTCCTCTTCAACGTCGTGCTCATCTTCAATATCGCCAACGATTTGCTCCAAGACGTCTTCAATCGTGACTAAACCAGCAACGCCGCCGTATTCATCAATGACCACCGCCATATGATTGTGATTCGCGCGGAATTCTTTGAGCAAAACGTTTAAGCGTTTCGACTCTGGTACGAAGTTACAAGGCCGCAACATACTGCGCAGATCAAATTTGCCAGGTTTCTTTAATATCAGTGGCAGCAAATCTTTAGCAAGAAGGATACCCAGTACTTCATCATTGTTTTCGCCAATCACCGGGTAGCGCGAGTGCGCTGCATCAATAATGGCGGGCAAAAATTCTTCTGGGGTTTGGCACGCTTTAATACTAATCATTTGTGAGCGTGGGATCATGATGTCACGCACTTGCAAGTCAGCGATTTGAATCGCGCCTTCAACAATGGCGAGCGCATCATTATCGAGCAGCTTGTTGCGATTGGCTTCGCGTAGCAGTTCGAACAATTCTTTGCGTGTTTTAGGTTCTTGGGCAAAAGCTTGGGCCAGTTTTTCCAGCCAAGACTTATGCCCGTTGCTAGAATTATCTTCACTCATGATTGTATTAAATCCGTGTATTGATTATCGCGGTAAGGGTCTGGATGACCGATTTCAGCCAACAATTGGCGCTCTAACTCTTCCATTTCTTCAGCTTCTGCATCATCTATATGGTCATAACCGAGCAAATGCAAGCAGCCGTGAATGACTAGATGTGCCCAATGCGCTGTCAGTGCTTTGCCTTGCTCTGCGGCTTCCTGCTCGACCACAGGTACGCAGATGACTAAATCCCCGAGCAGAGGAATATCGAGCAAGCCGTCGGGTATATCAGCGGGAAATGACAATACATTGGTGGGATAGTCTTTATCGCGCCAAGTGGCGTTAAGCTGCTGACCTTCTTCAGCGTCAACTAAACGAATGGTGAGTTCTGAGGCATTACTGCGTTGGCGTAAGCCTAAGTTGCACCAGCTTAAGAAATCAGCGTGGCTTGGCAGGTTGCTGGCTTGGCTGGCAACTTGTAAATCCAATTCAATCATGGTCGTAGTTCTCTAGAGGCTTCAGCTTGAGTTGGCGCTTCGTAGCTTTCGTAGGCTTCGACAATGCGCTGTACTAAAGGATGGCGAACCACATCGCTGGATTTGAAGAAAGTAAAACCAATGCCAGGCACATCTTGCAGCACTTTCATCACGTGCGACAAACCTGACGTGGTGCCGCGAGGCAAGTCCACTTGAGTGATATCACCAGTAATGACCGCAGTAGAGCCAAAACCAATGCGGGTCAGAAACATCTTCATTTGTTCGGTTGTGGTGTTTTGACTTTCATCCAAGATGATAAAGCTATTACTCAGGGTGCGGCCGCGCATATAGGCCAGCGGTGCCACTTCAATCACTTGTTTTTCAATCAGGCGCGTGACTTGCTCAAAACCGAGCATTTCATAGAGCGCGTCATATAAAGGGCGTAAATAAGGGTCGATTTTCTGTGATAAATCACCGGGCAGAAAGCCTAGTTTTTCACCGGCCTCAACAGCTGGGCGTACCAGCAAAATACGCTGCACCAGTTCGCGCTCGAGAGCGTCAACTGCACAGGCCACCGCGAGGTAGGTTTTACCTGTACCTGCTGGGCCTATGCCGAAATTAATGTCTTGGGCGAGAATGGATTTAACGTAACTCTGTTGGTTTTCACCGCGCGCACGAATTGCGCCTTTACGAGTACGCAGAGATACGGTGTTAGGTTGCGCTGCCATTGGACTGGTCAGCTCCTGCATATTGGATTCCTGCAAGAATAAATGCACCGTATCAGGGGTTAAGTCAGTGTGTTTGGTTTCGCGGTAGAGGCGGCGAATCAACTGTTCGGCTGAACGGGTTTGTTCGCGAGGGCCGAGCAGTTCAAACTGCTCGCCACGATTACGGATGGTGATATTTAATCGCTGTTCGATTAAGCGTAAATGCTCGTCATATTGGCCGCACAGATTGGCGAATCGAGCTGCCTCAAAGGCATCGAGTGTAAAACGAAGGGTATCAGTTGATGTGTTCAAGAGTTTGAAAAATGCCTACTTAACAAATTAGGTGATTAGGATACCGCTGCAGATGCAAAGCTGGAAGAGCTAAAAAAAGAGAGTCGTGCGAGCCTGTCGACAATTGTTCAAGTTAGCTGCGCACTGTCTCCTTTATTGTCCTGTTTTTACTGCTTAATGGCCGCATTTTTGCAAATGTCAGTTAAGGCTTCGGCCCAATGTTCTTGCGCATTTAAACAGGGTATTAAGACTAATTCCTCGCCGCCTGCGGCAATAAACTCTTCGCGTCCTTCGATACCGAGCTCTTCTAAGGTTTCGATACAATCAGCAACAAATGCAGGTGACATTACTAACAGCTTTTTCACTCCGCGTTGTGCTAATTCCTGCAAAGTGGCATCGGTGTAGGGTTCAATCCATTTAGCGCGGCCTAAGCGTGATTGGAATGATACTGACCACTGCTCGGCTCGCAAGCCTGCTTGCTCGGCAAATAATTTAGCGCTGCGCATGCATTGTGCCCGGTAACAGGTGTCGAGCACTGCTTGACTGGCTGTTTCACAGCAGGATTTATCGCTTAAACAATGGCTGCCTGTAGGGTCGATTTTCTTCAGGTGACGTTCGGGCAAGCCATGAAAGCTTAGTAGTAAGTGATCAAAATCTTGCTGCAACTCAGCTTCAGCGCTTTTCGCCAATGCTTGAATGTAAATAGGGTCGGCATAAAACGGCTGAACGATATTGAGGGTGAGCGCAAGTTTGTTCTTTTTAATGCACTGCTGTGCTTCTTCAATCGCAGTGGTGGTGGTGCTGTCGGCAAACTGTGGGTACAACGGCGCAAAAGTGACCGTTTTGACCCCTTGCTTAGCCAGTTCTAATAAACGTGTGCTGATCGAAGGCTCGCCATAGCGCATGGCTAAACTAACCGGTCCGTGTGGCCATAATGGCCGTACAGCATCAGTCAGTTGCTCACTGATCACCACTAAAGGTGAGCCTTCAGGCCACCAAATGGATGCGTAGGCTTCGGCGGATTTAGCCGGCCGATTGATGAGAATCAAACCCACGATCAGACGACGCAATGGCCATGGCAGGTCAATAACGTAAGGATCCATCAAAAACTGATTGAGGTAACGGCGCACATCGCCCACCGATGTTGAACGCGGAGAGCCCAAGTTGGCGAGCAGAAGAGCGTGATCAGACATTTAATCTATCCAGTGAGCAAAGACAAAGTGGCCATTGTAATGGGTTGCTGTTGAATAAAGAACCCGTTAGCAGTAGTTCATTCAGAGGCGTCCTATTATGTCGCATGGGCATTACGGGTGTTTGCGGTTAGCTCGGTTGATAGGCTTTGATAAATAAGTCGACTGCATTCTCTATCTGTTGGTGCACGTTAATAGGCTGCTTGTCCGCTTGGTAGCCCACCAGTAACTGTAAATTACGTGTACCTTTGAGCAAAATGAAGAAATGCTCGGCTGCCTGCTTGGTATCGACAATCTCAAGTTGCTTCGCTTTATTGATGGTGCTGAGTAGTTGCTCCATTTTGTTGATGATACGCAGCGCTGTTGCCTCATAAAATAAATGCGATAAAGCCGGGTTGCTGAGCGCATGGCTAATGATTAAGCGATGCATCGCCAGTGACTCCGGGCTGTCGACTAAAGCCTGAAAGCTATGGCCAATACCCAGCAAACATTCGCGTAAGTTGCTGGGCGGCGAATCTGTCGAGCTGACAAATAACTGCGACAGCTGAGTTTCGCATTTGGCTTCAATGGCCGCGCAGAATAGCGTTTCTTTGTCGGTGAAGTGGTTGTACACCGTTAATTTAGACACCGCAGCTTCTTGAGCGATGGCGTCCATGCTGCTGCCTTCATAGCCATGTTGGAGAAATAAAGACTGCGCTGCATCAAGAATCGCTGCGCGCTTGGCTAGGTTTTTGGGGCGGCCCGGGCCTGCTGTTTGTGAGATTTTAGACATATCAAATAAATAGTGAACTCATTGGTGTAGTATTTTACTATACTTCTCCCGTTCTGTATCTAAACCTGCTTGAGACGAAAGGCCTACTATTATGTCGCATCGCATTTTTTACCTGTTTTTTTATACGACTTTGCTGGCGTTAACTGCGTGTAGCGCTGAAGAACCTGTCGTTAAAGCACCGCGTCCGGTGATGGTGGTTCAGCCACAAACGGCAGATGCTGTGGTTCAGGCCTTTCCGGGTGAAGTGCGTGCGCGCCTAGAGCCAGAGTTGGCGTTCCGTTTAGGCGGTAAAGTGACGAAGCGTTTAGTCGATGTCGGTACGCAGGTAAAGACGGATCAAGTTTTAGCAGAGTTGGATCCTGAAGATGTGCGTCTGCACCTAGATGCGATGCGCGCGCAGGTTTCTGCAGCAGAGGCGAACCTACAATTGGTTAAAGCCGAGCGCGATCGTTATAGCAAGCTGCTTGATCGCCAATTGGTTAGTCATTCGCATTATGACAATGCGCAAAATCAGTTTAAAACCGGTGAAGCGCGCTTACGCCAAGCCCGTGCGGAGCTGGAAGCTGCAAAAAATCAAGCTGATTACACTCAGCTGCGTGCCCCTTATTATGGTGTGATTGCTCAGGCTCGAGTCGAAGCGGGACAAGTTGTGGCAGCAGGACAAACAGTCTTTGTGCTGGCAGTGGATGGTGAGCGGGAAGTAGCGATCAACTTGCCTGAGCATGCGGTTGAGCGATTTAAAGTCGGCCAAGCGGTTGAAGTGTCTTTGTGGTCGCAGCCGGACCAACGTTTTGCTGGGGAAATACGAGAGATTGCGCCTGCGGCGGATTCACGTTCACGTACCTATGCTGCGCGAGTAGCTTTTCGTACGGCAACTATTGCCGCAGAGCTAGGCCAGAGTGCACGGGTGTATATGCAGTCTGATGCACAAGCTCAATATGCCGTGCCATTGTCAGCGGTTAATGCAGAAAATGACCAGCCTTATGTGTGGGTGGTTGATCCTGCAAGCTCAACAGTGCAGCAGCGGAAAGTACAGCTAGGTGCTTACACTCAAGACAGTGTGCCAGTGTTATCGGGTTTAACCGCTAATGATTGGGTGGTTGCTGCGGGTGTACACATACTGCAAGAAGGACAGGTGGTACGCCCTGTTGATCGAACCAATAAGCCTGTGCAACTAAGCGCGAAGGAGTAATCGAAATGCGCTTTAATCTTTCTGCTTGGGCACTCAATAATCGACCGTTAGTGCTGTTCGCTATGATGATGCTGGCGATTATCGGAGCCATGTCATACGCTAATTTGGGTCAGAGTGAAGACCCTCCGTTCACTTTTAAAGCCATGATCATCAATACGGTGTGGCCAGGCGCTACCGCTCAAGAAGTGTCGGAGCAGGTGACTGAGCGCATCGAAAAGAAATTAATGGAAACCGGCGAATTTGAAAAGGTTATATCGTTTTCAAGACCCGGCGAATCGCAGGTCACTTTTGTGGCGCGCGACTCACTCAGTTCCAAGCAGGTACCTGAGTTGTGGTACCAAATTCGTAAGAAAATTGGTGATATTCAGCATACTTTGCCGCGTGGTGTGCATGGCCCATTTTTTAATGATGAGTTTGGTACCACCTTCGGCAACATTTATGCGCTGACCGGCGAAGGTTTTGACTATGCCGTACTGAAAGACTATGCCGATCGCGTGCAGTTGCAGTTACAGCGGGTTAAAGATGTCGGCAAGGTTGAAATTCTCGGCTTGCAGGATGAAAAAATTTGGATTGAACTGTCCAATACACGTCTAGCCAGTATGGGGCTGCCGCTGCAGATTGTGCAGAAAGCACTGGAAGAACAAAACAGCGTGTCAGCAACCGGCTTTTTTGAAACAGCCACCGATCGAGTGCAGTTGCGGGTTAGTGGGCAGTTTGAAACCGTAGAGCAAATTCGTGAATTTCCAATACGCATTGGTGAGCGTACTTTTCGTCTAGGTGATATTGCCGAAATACGCCGTGGCTTTAATGATCCAGCCGCGCCGCGAGTGCGTTTTATGGGTGAGGATGCGTTAGCACTTGCGGTGGCGATGCGCGATGGCGGCGACATTTTAGTGTTGGGTAAAGCGTTGGAAGATGAGTTCGCACGACTGCAGGATGTTTTGCCAGTGGGTATGCAGTTGCGCAAAGTCTCTGACCAGCCCGCAGCGGTGAAGGAAAGCGTTGGTGAGTTTGTGCAGGTGCTGGCTGAAGCGCTGATCATTGTGCTCTTGGTGTGCTTCTTCTCCTTAGGTTTTCGTACTGGTTTAGTGGTGGCTTTATCCATTCCTTTGGTTTTAGCCATGACCTTTGCCTTGATGTATTACCTTGGCATTGGTTTGCATAAGATTTCATTAGGCGCGCTGGTGTTAGCGCTGGGCTTGATGGTTGATGATGCGATTATTGCCGTGGAAATGATGGCGATTAAAATGGAGCAGGGTATGGATCGCATGAAAGCGGCCAGCTTTGCGTGGACCAGTACCGCTTTTCCTATGCTGACGGGTACGTTAATTACCGCTGCTGGCTTTTTGCCAATTGCCACTGCCGAGTCCAGCGTGGGTGAGTACACACGCTCGATTTTCCAAGTGGTCGGTATCGCTTTGATTGTGTCGTGGATTGCTGCAGTGGTGTTTGTACCTTATTTAGGCGATAAGTTATTGCCTGATTTAGCACGTCTGAAAGCGGCAAAGCATGGCAGCACAGAAGGTGAACATGATCCTTATGCTACGCCGCTGTATCGCCGTATTCGTGCGGTGATCACTTGGTGTGTGACTCAGCGTACGTTGGTTATCATTGTTACCGTATTGCTGTTTGCTGGATCGATTTTTACCTTCCGTTATGTGCCCAAGCAATTCTTCGCTGACTCTAATCGTTTAGAATTATTGCTCAATATTAAACTGGCGGAAGGCGCTTCGCTGAAAGCCACGCAAGCCCATGTCGAGAAAATTGAAGCATTGCTAAAAGATCGTCCGGGAATTGAGAACTATGTGGCGTACATTGGCTCAGGTTCGCCGCGTTTCTATTTGCCACTTGATCAACAGTTGCCAGCGACCAGTTTTGCTCAGTTTGTGATGATTACCGATAGCCTTGAGCAGCGCGAAGAAGTGCGCGAATGGTTGATTGATACCATGCATGAGCAGTTCCCTGATGTGCATTCACGCATTACCCGTTTAGAAAATGGTCCGCCAGTTGGTTATCCTGTGCAATTTCGGGTGACTGGCGAGCATATTGGTCAAGTGCGTGAATTAGCCCGCCAAGTTGCTGCTGTGGTGCGTAACAATCCGCATGTGTCTAACGTGCACTTAGATTGGGAAGAACCCAGTAAAGTGGTCTACCTGCAAATTGACCAAGACCGTGCACGGGCAATGGGTGTCAGCACCGCCAGCGTTTCACAGTTTTTGCGCGGCGCTTTATCGGGTGCCAGCGTCGGACAGTTTCGTGAAGGCAATGAGCTGATTGAGATATTACAGCGCGGCACGCTCGAAGATCGTGAGGATCTGGCCGGTCTTGGTAGCCTAGCGATTCCTACGGATTACGGCACCAGCGTGTCCTTGTCACAAGTGGCAACGCTAGAGTACGGTTTTGAGGACGGAGTAATTTGGCATCGTGATCGTTTGCCGAATGTCACTGTGCGTGCGGATATTTACGGTAAAGATCAAGCCGTTGATGTCGTGCGCGAAATCTTGCCGCAATTACAAGGCGTGCGTGACAGCTTGCCTGATGGGTATTTGCTGGACGTCGGTGGCACGGTAGAGGACTCAACGCGTGGCCAGAGTTCAGTGATTGCCGGTATGCCGTTGTTCTTATTGGTGGTGTTGTCGTTATTGATGATCCAGTTGCGCAGTTTCTCACGCTCAGTGATGGTTTTCCTTACAGCGCCTCTGGGGTTGATTGGTGTGACCTTGTTTCTACTGCTGTTTAATCAGCCATTTGGCTTTGTGGCGATGCTCGGCACTATTGCTTTGTCGGGCATGATTATGCGCAACTCTGTCATCTTGGTTGATCAAATTGAAACCGATATCAGCTTAGGTCATACACCTTGGCAGGCGGTAATTGATGCTACTGTACGCCGCTTTAGACCGATCACTCTGACAGCGCTAGCGGCCGTTTTAGCGATGATTCCATTATCTCGTAGTGTCTTCTTCGGGCCGATGGCTGTGGCAATTATGGGAGGTTTGATCGTCGCAACGGTGCTGACTCTGTTATTCTTGCCAGCCCTCTATGCCGCATGGTTTCGTGTGCGCAAAGAGTAAAACATCGGCAAGTGTAGGCTTTTTTGCGCCAACACTTGCCGTGTCTGCCTAGATGCTTGAAACTCTGCATTATGAATATATTGATTATTGGCCCAAGTTGGGTCGGCGACATGGTGATGGCGCAGACATTGTTTATTTGTCTGCAGCAGCAACACCCTGGTTGCTCCATTGATGTGTTGGCTCCGGATTGGAGTCGACCGATATTGCAACGCATGCCGCAAGTGCGCCAAGCGCTAAGCTTTCCGCTCGGACATGGTGCGTTGGATTTGGCTGCGCGGCGCAAAATTGGCAAGCAGCTTAAAGGTCAATATGACCAAGCGATCTTGTTGCCAAACTCGTTAAAATCAGCGTTAACCCCTTTTTTTGCTGGCATCCCCTTGCGCACTGGCTGGAAAGGCGAGATGCGCTACGGCTTGCTCAATGATTTGCGCATTCTCGATAAGCAGCGTTATCCGCTAATGATTGAGCGCTTTATGGCTTTGGCTTATCCGCCAGCAACTGAATTACCCAAACCGTATCCACGACCGAGCTTACAAATTGATCATGCTGAGCGAGACAGTGCGCTGCAAGCGTTTTCGCTTAAAGTGGCTGATCGCCCAGTGCTGGCCTTGTGTCCTGGTGCTGAGTTTGGTGACGCCAAGCGTTGGCCTGCAGAACATTACGCTAAAGTTGCCGATGCGAAAATTCGTCAAGGCTGGCAGGTGTGGATTTTTGGCTCAAAAAATGATCATCCGGGTGGTGAAGAAATTCGTCAGTTTCTGATCCCAGGCTTGCGTGAAGAAGTTTATAATTTAGCCGGTGAAACCTCGCTGGCACAGGCGATTGATTTGATGTCGTGCGCCACCGCAGTGGTGTCTAATGACTCAGGTTTAATGCATGTTGCGGCAGCGCTCGATCTGCCATTGGTCGCCGTATATGGTTCCACCTCGCCAGAATTTACCCCGCCACTGGCTGAAAAAGTGGCAATGGTACGTACGGGTATTGAGTGCAGCCCATGTTTTGATCGTACCTGCCGTTTTGGTCATTATGATTGTTTGCGTTTGCTCAAACCACAGTTGGTGATTGATGCACTAACTGACTTGGTGGGCACCCCTCTCTCATTGCAAGAGCCGATAATCTAGTGCGTGTACTGTTGATTAAGACTTCGTCGTTGGGCGATGTCGTGCATACCTTGCCAGCCTTGACCGATGCGCTACGAGCGATACCTAGCATTCGCTTTGATTGGGTGGTTGAGGAAGGCTTTGCGGAAATTCCATGCTGGCATCCAGCTGTTGATCAGGTAATCCCTGTTGCGATTCGACGTTGGCGTAAACATCCGCTGCAAACCTGGCGCAGTGGCGAATGGCATGATTTTAAAAAACGCATCCATCAGCAAAAGTATGATCTGGTGATTGATGCACAAGGTCTATTAAAAAGCGCTTGGCTGACGCGAGGTTTTAAAGTGCCGGTGGTTGGTTTTAATCGCCAAAGTGCGCGCGAACCGATTGCTAGCTACTTCTATGATCGACCGATATTTGTACCTCGTGAGCAGCATGCTGTGGAACGTGTGCGCCAGTTGTTTGCGCAAGCACTGCGCTACGCGTTGCCTAAACAAATCGGTGAATACAGCTTGCACCGTGAGCGTCTTGCTATAGCTGAGCAACATCCACCGTATGTGTTGTTTTTACATGGCACCACTTGGCCGAGCAAGCATTGGCCGCAAACTGCATGGCGAGCGTTGGCTGAGCAGTTATCGGAGCAAGGTATAGCGGTACGCATTCCATGGGGTAGCGCTGAAGAAGAGCAACGTGCCCACTTTATTGCTGAAGGCTTGCCGCAGGTGACCGTGTTACCACGACTGAATATCACCGGTGTGGCAGGACAGATTGCAGGTGCGCAGGCCTGTGTGGCTGTGGATACAGGCTTGGGTCATTTGGCGGCGGCATTAGATGTGCCCTGTGTATCTTTATATGGTCCAACGTTACCGGGGCGCGTGGGAGCCTATGGCCAAGGCCAAGTGCACCTCTGTGCGCCAGGTCCAAACGCAGGCTTAGGTGATCGCAATTTGCCTTGTTTTGATCAGCTTGGCGCAGAACAAGTGCTTGCCGCGCTGCGACCGCTGCTGGCGCCCACTGCACAAGATCAGCAAAGTGATACGCAACAGGTCGTGCACGATAAGGATGCTGGCTGATGCAACTGGCCTTTATCCTTTACAAATACTTTCCCTTTGGCGGCTTGCAGCGCGACTTTATGCGTATTGCCTTAGAGTGCCAACAGCGCGGCCATCAGATACGTGTGTATACGCTGATTTGGGAAGGTGAAATTCCCGACGGCTTTGATGTGCGCATTGGCCCGGTTAAAGCGTGGGCGAATCACAGTCGTAATCAGAAATTTTATCATTGGCTGCAAGCGGATATGCAACAGCAGCCGGTTGATCGTGTGATTGGCTTTAATAAAATGCCTGGCCTTGATGTCTACTATGCAGCCGATGGCTGTTACGAAGACAAAGCGCAAACCTTGCGCAATCCCTTATATCGCTACAGCAATCGCTATCGGCATTTTGCCAACTATGAGCGTGCGGTGTTTGCGCCGGATTCGCCAACGCAGATTTTAATGATTTCTGAAGTGCAGCAGCCCTTGTTTGTTAAGCACTATCAAACACCGGCTGCGCGCTTTCATTTACTGCCGCCGGGGATTGCTAAAGATCGTCGGGCGCCCAGTAATGCTGCTGACATTCGAGCCGAGTTTCGTGCCGAGTTTAATTTACGAGATGACCAGCATTTATTACTGCAGGTGGGTTCAGGTTTTAAAACCAAAGGTTTAGATCGTAGCTTGAAAGCATTAGCCAGCTTACCGACCGCACAGCGAGAGCGCACACAGTTAATCGTGATAGGGCAAGACGATCCAAAACCTTTCTTGCTTCAAGCCGCTGCTTTAGGCATCTCTAAACACATCAAAATATTTAAGGGTCGCAGTGATATTCCGCGCTTTTTACTTGGCGCTGATCTATTGATGCACCCTGCTTATAATGAAAATACCGGCACGGTGTTATTAGAGGCTTTAGTTGCAGGTTTGCCGGTGCTGGTCACCGACATTTGCGGTTATGCACACTATATTGAAGAGGCTGATTGCGGGCAGGTATTAGCAAGTCCATTTGAGCAGAAAAAACTGGATCAGGCTTTGACTCATATTTTAGCGGATTCTGCCTTGCGCGCGCGCTGGTCGGAAAATGCACTTAATTATGCGCAAACGGCCGACTTGTATTCGATGCCTCAGCACGCAGCCGATATTATTTTAGCGGAGTTAGCATGAAACTTAAGTTAGACGAACCTTTTGCCAGTCTGTGGGCTGGGCAAGATGCGTTTGTCGCTGTCGAGCAATTGCAAGGCGAGGTTTATCGCGAACTAGAAGCGCGCCGTACGCTGCGTACGGAGGTCGATGGTCGTGGTTATTTCGTTAAGATTCATCGTGGTGTTGGTTGGGCAGAAATATTTAAAAATTGGTTGACCGCAAAAGCCCCAGTGTTGGGTGCTGAGCAAGAATTGATCGCCATTGAGCGCTTACAGAAAAATAACATTGCCACCATGACAGCGGTCGGCTTTGGTATGCGCGGCAGTAATCCGGCGCAGCAACACTCCTTTATTATTACGCAAGAGCTGGCACCAACCATCAGTCTGGAAGATTACTCAATCAACTGGCCTACTCAGCCGCCTGAGCCTGCTTTAAAGCGAGCTTTGATTGCCCGTGTTGCGCAAATGGTGGGTGGCATGCATCGCGCTGGGGTGAATCATCGTGATTGTTATATCTGTCATTTCCTCTTGCATACCGACAAGCCAATTGATGCAGAGTCATTTCGTTTGTCGGTGATTGATTTACACCGTGCGCAAACACGCGAACAAACGCCAAAGCGCTGGCGCAATAAAGATTTAGCCGCGTTGTATTTTTCGGCGTTGGATATTGGTTTAACTCAGCGTGATAAATTGCGTTTTTTGCGTGAGTACTTCCAGCAGCCATTAGTGGAGATTTTGCATGATGAAGCTGAGCTATTGGCTTGGCTTGAGGACAAAGCTGCCAAGCTTTACGCGCGTAAAGTGCGCTATGGAGATGCCTTGTAATGTCGAGTTGGCAATTGGCAGCAGACTATCAGATGCTGCAGGCAGACTTTGGCAGTCTAGAGAGTGTATTCGCCTTAGAGGGTGAGCGTATCACCCATGATCCGCTGTCTGAGCTGATTCGCGTCAATCGCCAAGGCGTGGATTATTATGTGAAACGTTATCGCAATGCTGGTAAAGGTTTACGGCGTTATGCGGCGCGACCTCGTATTAAAGCAGAATGGCAGAATCTTAAGCGTTTTGCTAAGTGGGGCATTGCGACGGCTGAAGTGGTTGCGCAAGGTTTAGAGCGTAAAGCTGGTGCTTTCGTGCGCGGTGCGATGATTACTCGAGAAATACCCCATAGCCGTGATTTAGCTGATTTAGCGCACAATAAAAGTCCACTACTGAGCAATCCAGCATGGGTTAAACAGGTCAGCGCTCAGGTTGCTGATGCAGCACGGGTCATGCATCAGCACGGATTTACCCACAACGATTTGAAGTGGCGTAATTTACTGGTTGATGACCAAGTGAAAGTGTATTTGATTGACTGCCCTGCCGGTACTTTTTGGTGGGGGCCGATGCTGCGTTATCGCATCATTAAAGACTTAGCTTGTTTAGATAAAGTTGCTAAATATCATCTGAGCAACACGCAACGTTTGCGTTTTTACTTACAATATTGCCAGCGCTCTCGACTGAAAGCCGAAGATAAACAGAAGATCGTGAAAATTCTGCGATTCTTTGAGGGACGTGAATGAAGTATTTTATTGACCCAGCAATTGCTGGCTTACTGCAGCAACATCAACTTGATAGCTTTGATGCCTTGTGGAATTTGGAGCTTAAAGCGGTAGACGAACCCAATATTGAGCGCGGCGGCTGGAGCAGTGTGGCGAAGTTGACGCTGGGTGAGCAGAGCTTTTATTTAAAGCGCCAAATTAATCACCTGACGCGCAGTTTGCAGCGCCCTTTGGGTGGGCCAACGTTCGCCCGCGAAATGCGCAATATCCAGCGTTATCAGCAGCTGGGTATTCCTGCGTTGCGTGCGGCGTATTTTGCACAGCGCAAAGTTGCGGGTGAGCAGCATGCTATTTTGCTGACCTACGCGTTAACTGGCTGGCAGGATTTGGACGATTGGCAACAACAATGGCTAGAGCTTTCAAGTGAGCAGCAGCAAGGCATTATTCAAGCCTGCGCCAAACTTGCAAGAACCTTGCATAGTGCTGGGCAAATGCATGGGTGCTTTTATCCTAAACATATTTTTCTACAAAAACAGACGGCAGGTTTTACTGCGCAACTGATCGATCTGGAGAAAACGCGTCCCTTATTACTGGATCAGCGAGATCGGATTAAAGATTTAGAACCGCTGTTTCGTCGCTCTAGACATGTGTGGGGCCGCGCACAAATACAGTTGTTTTTGCAGAGTTACTTAGACCAGCCTGCAGATATTCCGCGCTGGTTGGAACGCTTAGAATCACGCCGTAAAAATAAGGCGGCGCGCTAATGAAATTGCATGAGTTAACTGGTCGCGCTCCGCTGTTACCATTGAGCTTAGAGCTTGAAAATGGTCAGACCTTAGTGATTGAACAGTGGTTACGAGTTTTGCCGGAGCAGCGCTATGTCGGTAAAGCACAATGGCGAGGACGTACGGTCTTGGCTAAGCTGTTAATTGGTAATAAAGCTTCGCGTCAATATCAGTGCGAACTGGCCGGTGCACAATTACTGACTGAGCAGGAGATCACTAGCGCTGAACTCTTAGATTTTCAGCAGCAAAGCGATGGCAGTGCTTATCTGTTGTTCGAATTTATCGATAATGCGCAGAGTCTTGCCGCTGCTTGGCAGGAATGCCAATCTGATAAGCCGCTGAGCGATCGGCAAACAGCAGTACTCGGTGCTGCGCTCAGTGCCGTGGCGCTAATGCATCTGCGAGGTCTTTGGCAAAGTGATTTGCATTTAGACAACCTCCTGCAACAGGGCGAACAGGTCTATGTGGTGGATGGTGGTGGCGTGCAAAGCGAGCAAGCAGGACAACCGCTCTCGCAAGAAAAAGCGATTGCTAATTTAGCTGTTTTTTTTGCTCAGCTACCTAGCGCCTTTGACGCTCACCTTGAAGAACTATTGATTCATTATTTGCTGGCCAATGGTGAGCACGCACTGCGCTTAGAAAACCTGCAAAAACAAATACTTAGTATCCGTAAATGGCGTGTTAAAGATTACTTGAAGAAAGCGGGTCGTGAGTGCAGTTTGTTCAGCGCTAAAATTAATTTATTCGGCTTACGCGCTGTATGGCGCGCGGCAGAAGATGAACTTGAGCCTGTGCTCAGCAATCTCGATGCGGCGATTGCCTCAGGACATATTTATAAAACTGGCGGTGCGGCAACGGTTGCACGTATTGAGTGCGGGCACCGAACATTGGTCGTCAAACGTTACAATATTAAAAATCTAATGCATTGGCTTAAGCGTTTTTGGCGACCAAGTCGTGCTTGGCACAGCTGGCGTGAAGGTCACCGTTTGAGTGCGCTTAGGATTGCTACACCACAGCCCTTGGCTATCATTGAAAACAGATGGTGCGGTTTGCGTGGTAGAGCTTGGTTAATTAGTGAATATTGCGGCGAGCAGGATATAATCGACCGCTTGGCGACCTACCAAGATAACGACGCTGTGCCTGAAGCAGAAGTGAGCGCGTTAACTGAATTATTGAATGCGCTTATTCGTGAAAAAATCAGTCATGGTGATTTAAAAGGTCACAATATTTTATGGTACCAACAGCGCTGTTATTTAATTGATTTAGATGCCATGCAGCAGCATCACAGTATGCGCAGTTTCACCCGAGCGTATCAGAAAGACCGCACCCGTTTATTACGCAACTGGCCGCAACAGAGCCCGTTGTACAAATTACTTGATCAGCGTTTACCGCAGTTGCCCAGCAATTGCTCTGAAGACTAAGAGGCGAAAATTTCCATGGCACTTACTGTTCTCGGCTTATCTGGCGCCCTCAGCCATGATCCATCGGCAGCACTGTATATTGATGGCAAATTAATTGCCGCCGTTGAGGAAGAGCGTTTAGTACGCGACAAGCATGCAAAAAATCGTATGCCCTATGAGTCCGCTAAGTTTTGTTTAGAGCAGGCAGGTATCACGCCAGCTGATGTCGATGTAGTAGCGATTCCTTTTGCTCCGATCAGTATTCTAGAAAAAGCGCGCTGGCATTACGCTAAACGTTACTGGTATGCGCCCGATCGTGCTTTAGATGCGATCTTCATGGGCAACCGTCGTTACAATCGTTACTACAAGAAAATCCAATGGTGCTTAGAGCAACTGGGCTTTGATTTAAAGAAAATCAAAATTGAACCTGTTGAGCACCATCTAGCCCATGCTGCCAGCGCTTATTTGTGTTCTGGTATTCAAGAAAAAACCGCCATTATGGGTATTGATGGCAAGGGTGAGTACGCAACAACCTTCTTTGGCTACGGCGAGAACGGCAAAATTCATAAAATTAAAGAATTTTATGATCCCGATTCGCTCGGTGGCCTGTATGGCGCTATGACAGAGTTTTTAGGCTTTGAAATGCTCGATGGGGAATTCAAAGTGATGGGCATGGCGCCTTATGGCGATCCTGATATCTATGATTTATCGCGCTTGGCGAAGTTTGAAAACGGTGAGTTAGTGATTAACACTGACTACGCTAACGTTGTTGGCTTGCGTCGCTACAAAGAGAAGGGTAAGGGCTTTTACTTCTCACCTAAGCTGATTGAATGGCTGGGCCCGAAACGTGAAGGTGATATTGCTGACGATCCTTACATTCATTATGCCGCTAGCGTACAAGCCCTCTTTGAAAAACTATCACTGGAGATGATGGATTATTATCTCGGTGACATTATCAAAGAAACCGGTCGCATTGCTTTCGCCGGTGGTAGTGCGCTTAACGTGAAGCTCAACCAAAAGATCATTGCTCGCGATGAAGTGAAAGAGCTGTTTGTTCAACCTGCAGCCGGTGATGCTGGTACTGCAGTGGGTGCAGCTGCTTACATTTCACAACAGCGTGGCGTACCGGTAGAGAAGATGGAACACGTCTATCTCGGCCCTGAGTACAGCAACGAAGAAGTGATTGCCGCTTGTGCCAAGCACGCAGGCAAGCCGCAGTGGCAGAAAATCGATAACGTACCTGAGCATATCGCTAAGATTATGGTCGATGGTAATCCCGTAGCCTGGTTCCAGGGCCGCATGGAGTTTGGCCCACGTGCTTTAGGTGGTCGCTCGATTATTGGCTGCCCAAGTATTCCAAATGTAGCTGATCGAATTAACGCACAAATTAAATTCCGCGAACGCTGGCGTCCATTCTGCCCATCGATGCTCGATACCGTTGCAGAAAAAATGCTTAAAGTGGACCACCCATCACCTTTTATGACCTTCACTTTTGAAGTCAGTGATGAGTGGAAAGAACGTGTGCCGGAAGTCGTGCATGAAGATGGCACTTCGCGCGCACAAGTATTAGAGCGTCAATACAATCCGCGTTGGTACGACTTGATGCTGGAGCTGGAAAAACTCACCGGTAATGGCGTCTCGCTGAATACGTCTCTTAACCGCCGCGGCGAAGCGATGGTCTGCTCACCCAAAGATGCATTGGATATGTTTTATGGCTCGGATCTGCAGTATCTGATTATGGAAGATATTTTGGTGGTCAAAGAAGGTTTGACTGATGACAGCAACTAAGACTGCGAATCCTACTGCAGAACAATGGGTTCTGCAGTTCAGCCATGGCTATGACGGGCCTTTTATGGATTGTTCTCGTCAATACGCAGCTTTGTTTAAAGACACCGATTATAAAGTTTGCACAGTGTATTTGACTGGTGAACCTAATGATGAAGTGGCGCAAGGTAGTGCTTCTGATGAAGTGATTTTCTTAAATTACAGCAGTAAACAAGTCCGTGGTCTTAAGCTTGCGGCAATTAAAGATTTTAAAAAGATCGTTGCCAGTCGTAACTTTACCTTATGCATCGCTCACCGTTTTAAACCGATTTATATCGCTTTATTTGGCTCTAAACTGCCAGTGATTGGTGTGCACCATGCTTTCAGCGATTATAAACGTCGCTCCAGGCAATGGTTAGCCAATCTCTTTCACGACCGTTTACGCTTGCTTGGTGTGTCCAATGCTGTGCGCGATGATATGCGCGCTTGCTTACCTAAGTTTAAATCAGAGCATATTCAAACCTTGTACAACCGCATTGATGTCGAAGCAGTACAAGGAGAACAAGTGAGCCGAGAAGACGCCCGTCAGTTTCTTGATTTGCCTGTGGATGCTTGGATTGTCGGTAATGTTGGGCGCTTACATCCCGATAAAGACCAAATCACTCTAATTAAAGGCTTTGCCAAGGCGTTGCCAGAACTACCAGCAGGCAGTTTATTAGCCATTATGGGCAGCGGTCGTTTAGAACAGCAGCTGAAGCAGCTGGCTGTTGACCTTGGCGTTGCAGATAGCGTGCGCTTTTTAGGCCAAGTCCCCAATGGTCGCCGGTACTTTAAGGCGTTTGATTTGTTTGCACTGACTTCGGATCACGAGCCTTTTGGTATGGTATTGCTTGAAGCGATGGCTGCTGGTGTGCCGGTGATTGCAACCGATTGTGGCGGGGCGAAGGAGGTTGTGAGTGATCCTGAATACTTATTTGGATTAGGTGATACCTCTCACTTTAGCGATCTGTTAATACGTTTTGCTAAAAGTAAAACAGTAACTGATGAGAAAAATAAATTACACAGCACACAAAAATTCCAAGCATTTTCTGATACAGCTGCGCGTGAGAAATTTGACGATATAAGGGAGTTATGGGAAGTACATGGATAGTAAGCAAGAAAACTTAATTAAAGATTTAAATATATTAGTACTGCCTTTGGCTGCTTTAGGAGACTTGACAGTTTATTTAAGGTTAGCATGGTTATTTTCTAATGCAGGAGCGAGAGTAACTCTAGTAAGTGATCTATTATATACAGCTAAGACTTGCTTTCCTTGGCTTAACATAGAAAAAGAATCATGTAAGGTGGATTACAGAAAGAATTGTAGTGAGTACGATCTAGTTATTGCTTGCTATGAGAAGTATTTTGATTCGACAGCTTTGGACTATAAGAATATTGCTTTTGTTACTGCTAAAAAGATATCTAAGAAAGCAAATATAGATGGTAGATCCGTTGAAGTTAAAGGAATGATTTATAATGGTGCAACTCGTCCATTTTGTTTGAATAGTGATGCAGGAATCACTATGGTTCAATGGGTTGATCGATATGTTTTCGATGTTTATGGAATAAAGCCAGCGGTGCAACCTGCGCCTGTACTGACAGATAAAATAAAAAACAATAATAAAATTTTAATATTTCCTACAACCCCACAAAAGAAAAAAAACTATTGGTTAAATGGATTCAAAGTTATTGCTCATCAATTAAAACGTAAAGGTTGGGATGTGAGCTTTGTTTGTATGCCAGTGGAAGAAAAGGAGCTAAGAGATAAAATTAAATCCTTTCCTGTTGTAAGCTTTCCATCAGTGGAACTGCTTTTAAAAGCAGTCTATGAGTCATCCGTTGTTATTAGTAATGATTCAGGTGGCGGACACATAGCCTCTTTGTGTGGGGTGAAAACATTTACCTTTACTCGACGAGACAAGTCTTTCACTTGGAGACCTGGGTTTTCAGGTGAAAATCAAGTGATTAGTCCGTTGATTAGATTTAAAGTTTTTGGAAGGTATATATGGCGGCCTTTTTTGCCACTTTACATTGTGTTTAATAAAATTGGTAGATATGAGTAAAATATTATGAATGGTTCATTGCTTTTCCCCCGTATGAGTATCTTTTTACTTCCAGTTATATTGTTTTTTTATTATTTTGGTAATTTTTTCTGGTTTTTTGATGATACAAGTTTAAATGCAAATATAAGAGCTTTGGTTATTTTTCTGGCAATTGTGGGGGGGGTTAGTTATTCACCAGTTTTTTTTAATGGAAGTTTTTTTTCAAAGATAAAAAGCAATAAATTATTTTTAATAGTTTTTCTTTTTTTATCATACGCTTCAATTAATTCATTTTTAATATTAGAAGATATGAAGATGGCAAGAAGAAGCCTTTTGGTATTTTCTTTTGTTTTTATTATTGGGTTTAGTTTTTTTGAAAAATGTACATGGGAGCTCTTTTTGCGCGCTTTGGCTATCTCTAGCTTTGGCTTTGCTCTGTTTTCTTTAATAAATATGTATCGAATTGACGCTCTACCAACAGGTTACCGAATGGGAGGGATTTCTGTATCTGGTGTTGAGGGTGTCGCTGATTTTGGTAATACTATTATTGCTGCAATGCATTATGCAATGGGCTTTACTGCTGCTTTATACTTGTTTTTTACTGAAACAAATAAATATAAGCTGGTTTTCTGGGTTATGACCCTGGGGACTTTGTCATTATATATCATTCTTACCTTCTCAAGAGCAGGTTGGCTTGCGTGTTTGATACCTTTAGTAATAATGACGCTTTTTCTTTATGATAATAAAAAGAAAGTACGCTGGTTTGTACTCTTTTCATTTCTGTTCTGTGTATTATCTTTTTTCGTTACGGTTTATTTGAATTATGAAGTAGGGCAGCGAGGCCTGACACATCGTGATGAAATATGGCTGACAGTGATATCTAGAATGCCTGGAAGCTGGCTTTTTGGTCATGGCGCAGGGGCTAATATAGAGCCGATACTCGTTGCAGGAACGACATATGTTAATAACTCACATAATGTATACCTTGAAGTGCTTTATAAACTCGGCTTGGTAGGTGTTTTATTCTTTGTGGGGGTTTTAATTTTTTCGATATATATTCTTTATAAAAATAGAGAACATTACAAATATGGCTCAATTGCGGTGTATTGGTTGTCAGTGTTGTGTTCCAGTGCTGTTGTTATGACAGTTGAACTAAACGAATTGATACATACGCCTAATATGCTTTGGCACTGGTTCTGGATGCCTGTTGCGTTTGCTATACTTGTTGATCGAGAGAAGTATGAATAGTAATATTTCTGACTTTAAATTTAAGTACTTAGATAAAAGTGTTTTTGTGGTTGCCTCAGGGCCCTCTGCAAATGACTTTCCATTCGATAAGTATAAAGATGCTTTGTATATAGGAATGAATGGATCGATATATAAACTGGCAGAGAAAAAAATAAAACCTGTTTTGTATTTGTGTGATGACCCAGGCTTTCCTAACAGTAGGATGGATGCAATAAAACTTGCTGTTGAGCAATCTGAGGCTGTTGCTTTTAGTCAAGATGTTATAGATGTGATCTTACGCTCGGATGCAAATCTTCTAAATGGTAAAAATATTTACTTAATGAAAAAAGTAAACCGTATGGGCTCTACCAAGGAACTTTCAGATAAGAAATTTGCTTGGAATATAAGAAATGATTCAGATTTTGTATCAAATTTTTCTTTTTTTAGCGCAAAAAAATGCTCTATAGGATTTAGTTTTAATCTTGAGAAAGGGTATTTTGTAGCTCGAACTATTCCTTATGTTGCTCTTCAGTTTGCGCACTATATGGGCTTTAGCAAAGCTTATCTTATCGGTGTGGATCTAAATCAAGAGCAAGGCCGTTTCTATGAGCAGGGTGAGAATGCTTTGCAGAGCAGTTTGAATGAGCACTATGCAAGAAATATTTTGCCGAGTTTTAAGCTGATAGCGGATAGAGTTATTAAGAGAGGTGTTTTTGAAATATATAATTTATCTGCTGAAAGTAGACTTCCTGCTGATGTTATTCCTAAGATAAATTATCAGGAGTTGGGGAGTATTTATTCCCTTGAATAGATTTATATTATAATAATTAACAATTAATGTAAGGCAAGTCTGCATGATTAAGTCAAATTTCAGATCTGATATAAATAGTTTGCGGGCTCTTGCAGTAGTTACTGTCGTTCTCTTTCATTTTAATGTTACTGGTTTCTCTGGTGGTTTTGTCGGTGTAGATGTTTTTTTTGTTATCTCAGGCTTCTTGATGACAGGAATTGTTGCAAGAGGACTTTCGAAAAATGAATTTAGCTTTATTAGTTTTTATCTTGCTAGAGCTAGAAGAATTATACCAGCGTTATTGTTTACTACTTTGGTTTTGTTGTTAGTTGGCTGGTTTTACTTGTCCCCAGACGACTACGTGAGACTATCAAGAGAAGTGGATAGAGCATTATTGTTTTTATCTAATAATTACTTTTACAAAAAATCTGGTTATTTTGATCCGGACTCTCATGAACGGCTACTCTTACATACATGGTCTTTGTCAGTAGAGTGGCAGTTTTATATTTTATATCCAGTTGTTTTGTTTTTTGTCTCTAGAATAAATAAAAAATTAGTTCCTATATCTGTTGTTTTCATACTTATTATTTCTTTCTGTTTTTCTGTTTTTAAAAGTAATATTGATTCAAGTTATGCGTTTTATATGCTTCCTTCACGTGCTTGGGAAATGCTGTTAGGCGGTGTAGCTTACTATGCCTCTGTTTCTAAAAAATATAAGCCAAGTAACGTATGGTGTCAGTATCTTGGTTTGTTTTTTATTGTATTATCTGTTTTTATATACAGCCCTGCTACTGTATGGCCAGGCATTGCAGCATTACTTCCGACAGTTGGAACAGCTCTTGTTATTTATGCAAATAAAGAATCTTTTTTGACGAATAATATTGTTTCTCAAAAGTTGGGAGATTGGTCTTATTCTATCTATCTTTGGCACTGGCCCTTCGTCGTGTTCTTGTTGCTTTTTGATATAGAGCAGAGTCCTTTAATTACTGTTTTTTTAATTTCGCTATCTGTCTTGTTTGGTGCTTTATCTTATTATTTTGTAGAATCTAAAAGTAAGAAGCTGCTAGCTTATAATAACCGGCTTGCCGTTTTCATCTTAATTTTTGTTCCTGTAGCATTAGCTTTGCTTGCAGCTAAATTGATAAGAGACAGTGATGGATATATTGCGAGAGTTCCTGAGAATGCATACGCTGTGTTTGATCAAGCTAATAACAAATATCACATACTGCAAAACTGTCACAAAAAAAGAAGCTCTGATGATTGTATCTATGGCGATGGAAAAATAGGAGCTATTGTGATTGGCGATAGTCATGCTATGTCTATCGTTAGTAGTGTGACTGGTGTTTTTTCAGGAAATAGTGTTTTGGATTGGTCAAACAGTGGTTGCCCCACTATTAATGGTGTCCAAGTGAAAGATGTGGAGCCATCGAAATGTAATGATTTTTTATCATCAAGACTTAATAAGTTGTCTAACTATTCAGGTTTGCCAATTTTAGTTGCTAATAGATTTTCATCTCATTTTTCAGGGGCTAATGAAGATAAACAAAGCTCTCGTCTGCCAAGGTTGTATTTAAACACAGCTTTTAATGAGTTTTCTGATGTTTATGTTGATGAGATATACCAAGGTTATACTGAGACACTGTGTTTTTTAGCAAAAAATAATCCAGTGTATATTTTAAAACCAACACCTGAGCTTAAACTAAATGTTCCAGAGGTAATGGGCCGCTCTTTGCTAATTGGTCAAGAGAAAAGAGTGTCTGTCAGCCTAGCTGAGTATAAAGAAAGAAATGAAATTGCTCTGCGTCTTTTGGATGATGTCGCAAGTAAGTGTAATGTTACACTGCTCGATCCTATCCCTTATTTGTGTGATGCTGAGCGCTGCTATGGTGATGTTGATGGATTGCCAATATTCTTTGATGATGATCATTTGAATATGCGCGGAGCAGATCTGCTCAAACCTCTATTTGAACAGAGGTTATTAATTAAATAATCTCTGTTTTTTGCTTGGTTTTGACACTTTGTGCGGTGATGGTTAAAGTTTTTTTTCTCTTAAAATAGGCTTTAACCACTGTTCATCCTTTTCATCTCTAATCATATGGACCAGATTCCTCTTCCGCTGCCACTGACTTAATGGCCTGCGGAAAATTTTCATATCCGAAATATCAATTAAGCCAAGTTCGTTGTCTGGCGTTAGGACGACATTGCCTAGATGGATGGAGCGAAAGTACACGCCTAGGTCCTGAATGTGGTCGACAAACTTTAAAAACCGTTCGCGTAAATCGTTAGGGTACTCGGTTTCTCCGCTGTGCAAATCACGCAAGGTGGTGCCAGGTAGTGGGTGGTAATGGACAGCATCACGCTCAATACTTGGAATGCGGTACACCTGAATGATTTGAGGGCAAGGAATGCCCAGTTTTTCGAGCTTTTTCGCGTTATCAGCAAAGCGCTGGGCATAGGGCCAAATTGCTGCCGAAGTAATTAAACGCTTACGGCGGAAAAGCTTTAAAAAGGTGCCGTCTTGCAAAATCATGACTTTATCGCCAAAGCCGTCTTGCTCAATCACTTTGCAGTTTTCGCGTAGCGCTAAATAGTCTGGGTGGTTAAGTTTGAGCATGCCGTGACCTTAAATAATTGAGCTTGTGATGTTACCTGAAACCGTATTATTGAGCATCTTTGAGTTGGCGTAACACGAAATTTAGCTCACTTTTCCAATCGCTTTGCGCAATGTTGAATTGTTGGCTAATCTTTGTATTGTCTAAAACTGAATAAGCAGGCCGTTGTGCTGGTGTTGGGTAATCGCAGGTCTTGATAGGGTTGAGCTTCGGTGTTTTGGCAATCAATCCTAAGGTTGTCGCTTGAGTGAAGATTTCGCACGCAAAGTCGTGCCAGCTACAGGTGGACGAGCCACTAAAATGGTAGGTGCCCCACGGGCAGTCACCGCTACTTTGATATTGCCGGGCAACTTGCCATAGCGCTTGTGCAATGCTGCGTGCAGAAGTGGGGCCGCCGACTTGGTCGCTGACAATGCTTAATACGTCGTGCTGTTGGCCTAGGCGTAGCATGGTTTTGACAAAATTATTGCCATGCAGGCCAAACACCCAGCTGGTGCGCAAAATAATGTATTTGCTGCAGATGGCAGTAATAGCCTTCTCTCCTTGCCATTTACTGTCACCATAGACGCTATTGGGCGCTGGTGTTTCGTGCTCGGTATAAGGTTGGTTGTGTTTGCCATCGAACACGTAATCGGTGGAGATATGCAACAGCAGGCAATCAATACTTTGTGCTGCTCTGGCAAGATTATGCGCGCCTAGTTGATTCACGGCGTAGGCACGATCTTGATCACTTTCGGCTTTATCTACAGCGGTATAGGCAGCGGCGTTAAAAATCAGTTGGGGTTGTAGTTGTTGTACGGTGTCCAGCACCTGCTGCTCATCGCTGATATCCAGCACCTTGGAGCCAAAACCAGATATCTGCCAGCTGGGCGGAGCAGACTGCATCAGTTCTTGCCCGACTTGGCCTTGGGCTCCAGTAATCAATACGCGCATAACAACCTCTGGTGAAATAGCTGCTTTAGCCAACATAAAATTATGGGCTAATAAAATTGCTGCAAGTTTAGCAGACCACTGCGCAGACAGGTCAGATTGGCGCTGCTTAGCCGAACACAGTGCTTGCCTGTGCTAGAATCTCTGCTTTATTGTGCGGCTGGAGCCATTGGCATTATGTTGAGCTATTTTCGTCTGTACCGTGAGCTTGGCTGGCATCCGATCAGTGCTGACGAATACCGTGCAGCGTGGTTACGCTGGGGCGGCAGTGTCGCCACCCATCCGGATGTAGTCGAGCGCTTATCAGCTTTGGCAGGAATTCCTCTGGATTATTTTGGCTGGGATAAAGCCGGAGAGTTACAGGCGGCGATACCGACGTGGGGGCGACACATCGCGTTAGCAAAGGATGTGCTCAAACAGCAAAAAAAACGCGGTGTATTTGATTTAGGCAACGCCGAGATTATTCTGCCGCAAGCAGCCAAGTCTGTGATTACACTACGCCACAAAGCGCAATATGTCTCTGAGCTGCATGCCCAGCGTATTTCAACACTCAAAGAGCAGAAGCAAGGCTTAGCCTTGGCGCGCGAGCCTGAGCAATACAGTAAGAAGTTTCGCTATAACCAGCGTCGTGAGCAGCGTTTATTAGAAGAGCAGGGTGGAGTTATTCTGCCTATCGCTAGCTTGTCATCGGCCGAACAAGCACAGATTTATACCCAGCTGTTTGAAAAACGCTGGGGTTTTGCCGTGCCGGGCAAAGAATATCTGACTGAAGTATTTAGCTTGATGGCTGAATTTATGACAGGCAGTTTTATTGCAATCAATGATGTGCCCGTGGCGTTTCAGGTGCTGTATCGTGTTGAAGCGCCCGAGTGGATCAGCCTTGAATACATCAATGGCGGTGTCGATACCGATTACAACTCACTGAGCCCCGGCAGTGTCCTGAGTTTTGTCAATACGCAAAATGAGTGGCAGCACGCCCGTGATTTGAGTAAACCGCTGCGTTACTCCTTTGGTCGTGCTGATCGTGAATATAAAGACCGTTGGTGCAATCGCGTTGCGGTCTATGAGGTGTCCTAATGTCGGTACGCAAACAGCAGCTACTTAAACAACACCGTCGCAATAAGCGTATTGCCATGCTGGTGATCGTACTTGGGCTTGTGCTGCTAGGCTTTACCGCGCCCCTTTGGCTCTTGCCGCTGGCAGTGCTGCTGCTGTGGATCGTGCATGAGGCCTGGTTTGCCGATCATTTATTTTATGCACCGCAGGATGATTACCAATACCGCTTTCCCGAAACGATTGAGCCACGTGATCTGCTGATCGTTGACGGCCAACTGAAGCTTGATCACAACACAGAGTCGGACCTAGAACAGTCCACCTTGATCGCCAAAGTGCAGATCAATAGTTCGTGGTTGGGACGTTGGTTTGATCCCAGTGTTTACATCGGTAATGACCAGCAAACCTTTGAGCGCGCTGCGCAAGGTATTCGTTATCTTAATTTAACCGGACAAGCAGAGGCTTTGTTGGTTGAAGGCCTGAGCGTACGTGGACGGCTTTGTACGCTCGCAAGCACTGTGCAGTTGTATGTATTTAATCAGCCGTGCCCAGTGGCTGAGAACATAATGATTCTCGCACCGCACGCTGATGATGCGGAGCTGGCGGCTTTTGGACTCTACAGCAGCGCAGACAATGTCAGCATTGTGACCTTAACCCAAGGCGAAATTGAGGCTGAGCATTATCAGCGCTTGGGTTTATCTGCACAACACGCCGCACAACTGAAAGGGCGTTTGCGCAGCTGGGACAGCATAGCGATTCCATTGTGGGGCGGTGTGCCGCAAGCCAACTGTGTGCAACTGGGCTATTACTGCATGCAGTTACCCAACATGGTGCAGCAGCCTGACGTACCTTTTGCTTCTAAGCAATCAGGTGAAGCAGATATTCGTCGTGCGCGTCAGCATAACCCTCTGCAACTGCCTGCGGATGCGACGGGCTTACCAACCTGGTCGAATTTAGTCGCTGATCTGGCGGCCTGTTTGCTGCACTTTAAACCTGCAGTGGTGGTGATGCCACATCCTGAAATCGATCCGCATGCGGATCATATCGCCACCACGCAGGCGTTTTTTCAAGCGCTTGAACAAAGTCATTGGCGACCGCAACGTTTATTCTTGTACGCCAATCATCTGCACGATAACGACCGCTGGCCGATGGGCAATGCGAATACCGGTGTAGCGCTGCCACCAGCCATGGTTGAGTTACCTGCCGATGAGATTTTTAGCTATGTGCTGAACGATGCACAGCAGATGGACAAAGCCATGGCGCTACTGATGCAGCATGACTTACAGCCAGCGCCACCCTTTAAAAAGCGGGTGCGTCGAATGATTCAGCAGGTGTTAACCGGACGCCGTTGGCCGAAGACTGGCGAGAATGAGTTTTTACGCAAAGCGGTGCGTAAACATGAGTTGTTTTGGGTGCGAGAGCTCTAAGCGAACGATTTTATCCTGAGTCTTGCGATTGGGCTGTTGGGTGGCAAGCAGAGCCTAGAACTTACTCAAGATTTGCTGCAAGAGTTGACCATCAAACCCCAGTTGATCGAGCCAATACACTTGATGCACCAACACAATCAGCCAAAAAACGCCTTGATAGGACGCTTTTTTGGTTTTGTGGCGCAACAGTTGCTGAGCCAGTAAGGCGCCAGGCCAGCCGCCGAGTAACTCAACGGTATGCAACTGTTTTTCTGGAATACGCCAGGCTCCAGTTTGCGCGTTGTGCTTATCGCGCGAGTATTGCCAGATGCTCAATAAACTCATGGAAAAGTAGACTAAGAGCGGCCAAAACACTGCATTGTTTGCAAAAGCCTGCCACGCACCGATTGCTGGAGCAGCACAGAGGATAACCATTAGCGACAGCGTTCTTTTTAAGCTCGCGGGTGTTTGCTGGCGCTGCCTGTGACTCGGCTTATTGGGCTTTACCGCACTGGTGTTTGCCTGGTTGCTAGGTTTGCGACGAATGGCTGGGCGGTCAATGCTGAGTTCTGCGCTGCGCATGTGTTGTGCGCGTAATCGACCTTTCTCGTCTTTGCCGCCGACAAAGTAAACAGCCTCGCCTTGCAAAGGTCGGCGTTCACCACGCACGCTGGAAATATGCACAAAGAAATCCTTATTGTCGGCGCGAATAAAGCCAAAGCCTTTATTGTCGTTCCAACTGCGTAAGACGCCTTTTTGTTCCATTTCTTGGACCTTATTCCACCACGCCAGTGACACGTACGCGTCGGCTTACGACGGGTGCGCTAACCGTTACTGTGTTGGCGATACGCTCAGCGTACAACTGATCAATCCAGTTCTTTAGTGCAATCAATAAACCGAGTACTAAGAAAGCCCCAGGCGGCAAGATTGCCAATAAGAAGCCTTTGTAATTTTCGAACACCACAATTTGCCAGTGTTCGGCGATGCTGCCAAACAGCAGGTGCATATTAGTAAACAGCATGCCTGTACCCAGCAATTCACGAGTAGCGCCGATAGCTACTAATACCAGGCCGAAGCCAATACCCATCATCAAACCGTCGTAACTGGCGCTGAGCATCGAGTTCTTCGCCGCAAAAGCCTCAGCGCGGCCGAGAATGATACAGTTGGTGGTAATTAGCGGAATAAAAATACCAAGAATCTGGAAGAGTTCGTAAGTGAACGCCTGCATCAGCAATTCAATGCAGGTGGTCAAGGCCGCAATAATCATCACAAAGACCGGTAAGCGCACAGCGTTGGTGACGGTATTACGAATTAAAGAAACCGCAGCGTTAGAGCAAATTAATACCAGTGCGGTGGCGATGCCTAAGCCCAGAGCGTTGACGGTGGAGTTACTGGTGCCGAGCAGCGGGCACAAACCGAGTAGCTGCACTAAGCCTGGATTGTTTTTCCATAATCCATTGATAGTAATTTCGCGAAATGACGTACTCATGGCTTCACCTGCGCTGTATTGAGTTGAGCAAAGAGTTCGGCGTGGTGCTGATCAAAGTACTGTAAAGCTTTATGTACAGCGGCGACCACTGCTCGTGGGGTAATGGTCGCACCTGCAAACTGGTCAAAATCGCCCTGATCTTTTTTTACCGCCCAGCCACGCTGCGCTGGATTGCTCAAGCTTTTGCCATCAAAACTTTTAATCCACGGGCTTTTGGCTAGCTCAATACGGTCACCTAAGCCTGGTGTCTCTTTATGATGAATGACGCGTACGCCGCTGAGTGTGCCGTCTGCCATAATGCCAATCAGCAAGCTGATTGTGCCGCTGTAGCCATCCGGCGCACTGGCTTGCAAGATCACCGCTGCAGGTTGTCCAGCAAGAGTGGCAAGATAAGCCGGTGTCTCTGCGCGATGACCTAATAAAGGTTCGTTTAAGGCGATGACGTTATCGAGTAGCGCATTATCGTAACTGTACGCCGGCAAAATTTCGCCCAGAGTACGAATTTGTGCCGCACGCTCGGCCTCGATAATACGCGACTCAGTGGATTGTTGCGTGATGGCGACGACCGCGACGGTAACCGCGGCAAAGAGCGCCAGTACGAGACTGTTTTTAAGCATGGAACGGCTGATTTCTGGCAGCATTATTACTCTCCTGCCTTAAAGCCGCGCTTGGCTGCTTTGTGTCCGTAGGTGCGCGGGCGGGTGAAATAATCAATGGTCGGCGCGCACAGGTTCATTAGCAATACGGCAAAAGCTACGCCATCGGGGTAACCACCCCAAGCGCGAATGATATAAATCAGTACGCCAACACCGATGCCAAAAATCAACCGCCCTTGTACGCTGGTGGCGCTGCTAACAGGGTCGGTGACAATAAAGAACGCACCAAGCATGGTTGCGCCGCTGAGCAGGTGAAACAGGGGTGAGCCTTGTGAGTCAGAGCCATTGCCGTTCCAAAACAACAGACTCATAATAAACAGTGCAGCGAGCATGCCGAGCGGAGCGTGCCAACTGAAGAGTTTTTTATGCAGCAAGAACAAACCGCCTAACAAAAAGGCTAAGTTAACCCACTCGCTACTGTAACCGGCGAATACGCCAAAAGCTGAACTGCTGTTCCATAATTCTTCGATGGTCAGACTGCTGTTGATCTTTAATGCATCAAGAACTGTGGCTTGGCTCCAAGCATCGGGAAAAGCTTGGCCGAAAAACACATGCTGTAAACCTGCAATAGCGTCCACGCTGTGCGCTGCCGGCCAGGCGGTCATATCTACGGGGAAAGAAACCAAAACCACAACATAACCAAGCATGGCTGGGTTAAATGGATTCTGTCCCAAACCGCCAAATAGCTGTTTACCAAAGACCACAGCAAAACCGGTAGCGACCGCAATCAGCCACCAAGGCGAGTAGGGCGGTAAGGCCAGTGCCAATAACAAACCTGTCACTAATACGCTGCCGTCTTTAAGGAAAAACCCCACAGGGCGTTTGCGCAGAGCAAGAATGGCTGCTTCAAACAACAAGGCAAAAGCGCAGGCTAAAACAATATTAAGCAGCGGACCGATGCCGAAAAAGTAGCTCAGCGTCAGAATACCGGGCACAGTGGCGGCAATCACCAACAACATAACGCGCTGAGTGCGATTAGCACCCTTAGCGTGTGGTGATGTAATGCGGGGCAGAGTCATCGGTGCTCCAAATGTGTTGCAAAAGCTGTGCGTGGTTCGCCAGCTTAGGGTTAATTAAGTGCGGCTAAGTCTTGTTCAGCTTGGGTTAATTCAGCTTGTAGTGTCGTTAAGGTTGCCGCGTCGGCTTCGTTGCGCTCTGCTTTACGCAGCGCTGCACGTTTCATCGCCACTTCAATCTTAGCCTTTTTCTGTGCTTGCTCGGCAGGACTGAACTCCGCTTTGGCGGCTTTTTCTGTCGTCGCTGGCGCGCTTACTGTGCTGCTTGCCGCAGTCGCGGAGTCTAAGGTCTGCTTGGCTTGTGCAGAGGCTTCGCGCAGCTGCTCGACTTGTACTTTTAACTCGTCAGTATCGTGCGTCTCAAATTGTTTTTCGGCTTTACGCAGCGCCACTTGCGCCATGCTTGCGGCTATTTTAAGACGTTTAATTTCGTCATCTGTCGGACCATCGTTAACGGTTTTGGCAGGTTTTGCGGCGTCTAGATTTTGTTTGGCTTGCTCAACGGCCATCCGCAGTTGCTCGACCTGAGATTGCAGCTCTTCGGTGTTATGAATGTCCAGCTGTTTTTCTGCTTTGCGCAGCGCCACTTGCGCCATGCTTGCGGCGATTTTTAAACGCTTAAGCTCATCTTCTGCTTGCGCTTGACTGGCTTCTGCTGGATCTGCGGCTTGCGCTTGTGCGGCTTTTTTCGCTTGCTCTGCTTTGCTTTTCGCTAAGCGCTCAGCGCGTGCTTGACGTTCAGCCTCTTTGCGTTCGTCTTCAAGACGTAGGCGTTCTTGGCGGAACTCAAAACGTTCTTTGGCGTGCTCGGCTTTAGCGAGTTTTTGTGCTTGCTCGCGAATATCGGCTTTCGCTGCACGGTAGTACTGCACTAAAGGAATGCTGGATGGACACACATAGGCGCAGGCACCGCACTCAATGCAATCAAATAAATTATGTGCTTGCAGTTGTGGGTGATCATCACCAAGGGCATAAAAATGCAGTTGCTGGGGTAATAAATTAGCAGGACACACTTCGGCACAATCGCCGCAGCGAATACAGGGTAACGCAGCAGGTGGTGCGGGTAGTTCTTCAGCAGTGGCTGCCAGTAAACAGTTGCTGGTTTTGATAATGGGGGCATCGACTGAAGGCAAGGTAAAACCCATCATTGGTCCGCCGACAATCAGTCGACTCATCTGCGCTTTCTGCAAACCAGTAAACTCAAGCAACTCGATGGCGGGTGTGCCGATTAAGCACTCAACATTCATTGGTTTTTGCAGTGCTTGGCCGGTCAGAGTGGTGATCCGTGAAATAAGCGGCTTACCTTCAATCACTGCATCATGCACCGCTACGGCAGTGCCAACGTTTTGACACAGGATGCCTAGTTGCGCCGGCAGTTTTGCAGAAGGCACTTGTTGACCGGTTAGAATTTCGATCAGCTGACGCTCGCCACCCGAGGGGTAAATAGTTGGGATCGCAATCACGTGATAACGACGTGATTGTAATGCGCCACGGACCGCAGCAATGGCCTCGGGTTTGTTATCTTCAATGGCGATCAGTACATTTTCGGGCTGTAAAATCTGCACTAAAATATCAATGCCGAGTAGCAGTTGCGGTGCCTTTTCGCGCATCAACACATCATCAGCGGTGATGTAAGGTTCGCACTCCGTGCCGTTGATAATTAGCGTGTTAATCGGCTGATTAGGCGCAGGCGAAAGCTTAATGACCGTTGGGAAGCCGGCGCCACCAAGGCCGCTGATACCTGCTTGACGAATTTTATCGAGTAATTCCTCTGCGCTGGCTTGGTAAAAATGCGGCAGCGCTTCCAGTGAGCACCATTGATCTAAGCCATCGGTGTCAATCACGATGGCATCCATCAATTGGCCTGACGCATGCGGGTAAGGCTGCGGACCAATAAAACTCACGATGCCGGAGCTTGGCGCATGCACAGGAGCGCTAATCAGGTTGGCTGAATCAGCAATCAATTGCCCTTTTAAAACGTAATCGCCGACGCTAACCCGCGCTTCCGTGGTACTGCCAAGATGCTGCAATAATGGCACAATCAATTGTTTTGGCAGTGGCGCGCTTTGGATGGGCTGTTGGTTGGACAATGCTTTGCATTCGGGCGGATGCACGCCGCCGCGCAATGGATGAATAGGCCAAGTGCTCATGACAATGACTCCCGATCAGTCGCAATCAAAGTACCGGGCGGCAAAGGGTGCTCCCACTTCCAGTTTTGTAAAGTGCTGGCCACTGGAATCATATCAATGCAATCCACCGGGCAGGGCTCAACACACAGATCACAGCCTGTGCATTCACTAACAATCACTGTATGCATTTGTTTCGCCGCACCTAAAATCGCATCCACAGGGCAGGCTTGAATACATTTGGTGCAGCCAATGCATTCGGCTTCACGAATGTAAGCCACCATCTGTGGTTTTTCGCCTTCTACTGCATCCAAAGGCTCGGCTTCGACATCCAGTAATTCGGCTAAGGCTTGAATGGTGGTCTCGCCACCCGGTGGACACTTATTGATTTTGTCGCCAGCGGCGATGGCTTCTGCGTAAGGCTTGCAACCAGGGTAACCGCATTGCCCACACTGGGTTTGTGGCAATAAGGCGTTGATCTGCTCGGCAATCGGGTTGCCTTCGACGCGAAAACGTACTGCGGCAAAGCCTAAAATCGCACCAAAGATTAAACTTAAAACGACCAGCGCTGTGACTGCAATAAACACCATGCTCATAGCTTGATTAAACCACTAAAGCCCATAAAGGCTAACGACATCAAGCCTGCCGTCAGCATGCCAATCGCCGCACCTTGGAAAGGTTTCGGCACATCAGCGATGGCAATGCGTTCGCGCATTGCGGCGAACAGTACCAGTACTAAAGAGAAACCAATGCCCGCAGCAAAACCGTTCACGCTGGCTTGCAAAAAGGTGTATTGGCTGCGATTTGCATTTAAGAGAGCGACGCCAAGCACAATACAGTTGGTAGTGATCAGTGGTAAGAAAATACCGAGCACGCGGTACAGCATCGGACTGGTCTTATTGACCACCATCTCGGTGAATTGCACCACCACCGCGATGACTAAAATAAAGCTAATGGTGCGTAAAAATTCGAGATCAAAAGGCTTAAGAATGTACTGCTGGACTAAATAGCTGCAAATAGACGCCAAGGTCAGAACAAAAGTCGTGGCCAACGATAAACCAATTGCGGTTTCAACCTTTTTCGAGACACCCATAAATGGGCACAGACCAAGAAACTGAACTAAAACAAAGTTGTTCACTAAAATGGCGCTGACCACAATAAGTAAGAGTTCGCTCATGGCTAGTATTGAAGGGATCAACCGTTATTAAGAAGGTGCTTATTATCGTGCAGGTCGATATAGCGTACAAGTCGGATTTATGCCTTCTTTAAGTTCTTTTTGATCTAAGGCTATGGATTCTTGGTTAAAAGGCTTTAAAAAGCATTATTTATAGGGAAAACGTGACGTTATGACGCGCTTTTATTATCTGCACAGCGGACTGAGCACTGTGCGGCATAACTGAGGGTCACGCTTTTATCATTAAGCAAGTTTTACTTATTTTGCTTGTTTTGATCATTCTAACTGCCGTTAACCTTTTGTTTTTATTACGACATTGGTCTTAGTTTAGACAAAGGTATACTGTTCGTGAGCGTAACAATCTCTACATTAGCAGCGCATATTTGGCACTGAAGTCATTCAGTGTTGGATGCTGTGGTTGAATCAAGTCTCTTTAGCTGAAAACTATGTTGTGTATGGCGTGATTAAGCGCTGCTGTAATGCAGTGTTTTGCGTTCAAGTCTAAAGTCTGTAAAACCAAAAAATCACAATAGATGCATGCGAGCAATGCTTAGCGTTAAAGCAGTGTGGCTCGTTTAATGAGTTTTAGTGATAACAATACAATATGCCCGGGCGTTGAGCAGGTTTACCTCTGTGAGGACTGGGCTGGAGAGTTAAAATGCAAGATACAATTGTTGAGAAGGTGCTGAAACATCCCAAATACGCGGAGTTGGTACAGCGCCGTACTCGGGTGAGTATGGTGTTTTTTGCGGTCGCGTTAGCTATTTACTCAGGCTTTATTCTTACGCTTGCTTATATGCCAGAAGTGTTTGCTCAGCCAATCGGTGCTGGCTGGACCATGAGTGTGGGAGTCCTGACCGGGATTTTAGTAGTGTTTAGTGCGGTTATCATGATTTCACTTTATGTCTATTTCTCTAACAAGATTTTTGATCCATTGCTGGAAGATATTGTGAAGGACGTAGAATAATGAAGAAATTTCTCTTGAGCACAGCTCTGCTGTCATTGTTCGCGCAACCTGCATTCGCAGCAACAGGACAAGCCAATACTTCCGCCATTGTGATGTTCTTGGTTTTTATTGCTGGAACCATGGTGATTACTTGGTGGGCTGCACGTAAAACCCAAACTACATCTGACTTCTATACAGCCGGTGGTGGTATTACTGGTTTTCAGAATGGTTTAGCCATTGCTGGTGACTATATTTCAGCGGCATCTTTCCTTGGTATAGCCGGTATGGTGTACGTCAGTGGTTTTGACGGCATCATTTATGCGATTGGCTTCTTGTTTGGCTGGCCAGTGGTGATGTTCTTAGTGGCTGAGCGTTTGCGTAACCTTGGCCGTTTTAACTTTGCCGACGTTACTGCGTTCCGCTTAGAGCAAACGCCAATGCGTGTGCTTGCAGCGAGTGCTTCGTTGTTGATTATTGCTCTGTATCTGATCGCACAAATGGTTGGTGCGGGTAAGTTGATCGTGCTGCTATTTGGTCTTGAGTATAAAATCTCAGTGATCATTATCGGCTCACTAATGATGATCTACGTGTTCTTCGGTGGAATGACGGCGACCACATGGGTGCAAATCATCAAAGCTGTATTGATGCTGGCGGGTGGTACTTTGCTGGCGGCACTGGTACTGATGGCTTTCAACTGGAATCCAGATGCGATGCTGGCTGAAGCGGTTAAAGTACACCCTTCAGGCACAGAGTTGATGGCACCGGGCGCTGGTGTCAGTGGTAACCCACTCAACGCACTGTCGCTGGGCTTGGCATTGGCCTTTGGTACGGCAGGTTTGCCGCACATTCTGATGCGTTTCTTCACAGTTTCTAGTGCAAAAGAAGCACGTAAATCAGTGATCTGGGCCAGTAGCTTTATCGGTTATTTCTACCTGCTGACCTTTATCATCGGTTTCGGTGCAATTGCTCTACTGGTTCGTCACCCTGAGTTCTACAGCGGTTTAGCTGGTGATAACAGCAATATGCTGACCACGCTGATCGGCGGCACCAACATGGCGGCGGTACACTTATCCAACGCTGTGGGCGGTAGCTTACTGTTAGGCTTCTTGGCTGCAGTAACCTTTGCAACCATCGTTGCAGTTGTTGCAGGCTTGGCGCTGGCCGGTGCAGCAGCCATTGCTCACGACTTGTACGCCAACGTAATTGCGCGTGGTCGTTCAACTGAAAAGCAAGAAATGCGTATTTCTAAGATTTCTACGCTGGTCTTAGGTGTCTTGGCGGTACTGCTCGGTATTGTTTTTGAAGATCAAAACGTCGCCTTCATGGTCGGTCTGGCCTTTGCTATTGCAGCAAGTGCTAACTTCCCTGTGCTGGTTCTGTCGATCTCATGGCGCGGCTGTACGACTCGCGGCGCAACCATCGGTGGTTTCTTAGGCTTAGCCTTTGCCACACTTTGGGTTGTTCTGAGTAAGACAGTTTGGGTTGATGTGTTTGGTAATGCTGAGCCGATCAGTCCATTCCCGAACCCAGGTATCTTTTCTATTCCGTTAGCCTTCTTTGCGATCTGGTTCTTCTCCGTGACTGACAAGAGTGCACGTGCAGTTAAAGAGCGTGATGCCTTTACTGCGCTGACTGTGCGCAGTCAAACCGGTATCGGTCGCTCTGGTGCGCAAGATCACTAAGCAGTAATACTGTGATGGTTGATCAATCATCCTGTTAAAAATACCCCGACTGGTTCGGGGTATTTTTTTGTCGATTGATTGGTGGGCAGTTCGTCACGGGACGGCGAGGTGTGCCGTGAATTGTAGGGCTGTGACGTCTGAGACGCTTTGTCGCAGCGAGATGCTAATGATAATGATTGTTGTTAGCAGGGGCTTCTGGTAACTTTCTTCCCAACATAAATTCTTGCTAAGGAAGACTCATGCACAATGTATTTAAAGGTGTTGTATTGGCTGTTGGTTTAGCTGTCGCAGCAGGCGCTGTTGCAGAAGAGAGTGTTGGTCATTTTAAAGGTCTAGCTGCACCTGACTTAGAGACCGCAGTAAGTAATTTTTCTGAGTACAATAACCGCTTAGAAACAGCGCTCAGTGGTGAGCTGACTGATAACGATTTGATGACGATCCACAAGTTAACCTACACCCTAGAGAATGCTTTAGAAAAAATTAATATTGATTTAGAAGAACTGGCGCAGACGTTAGAAAAAGTCCATGTGGCTTCAGAAACCTATAATCGTGACGCGCTCAAAGAAGCCGGTCCTGCGTATTTAAAAACCTCACGCACCGTTATCAAGTGATTTTACAGCTGCGCCAGTGTTAATAAGTTGCTGGCGCAATCTGTGTAGACCATGATTTTTATGTTCTATTGGCAGTAATTTCAATACTGCAGTTTTCAGAGATATTCAAATCAAAAAAAGTTGTAGAGACTCAAGGTTAGTCCGAGTTTTTGATGCTGCCGCGAATATTCATCGCCGCTAAACCGATTTGCAAAACAATCAATGCATAAGCGTTTGAGTGAAGACCCCAGATAATACACAACACATTGCTTCTGTAGAAACCGTTCCTGATAATGAAACTTTACCATTTACAGCTTTCACATCAATATCCGTATCACGAAAATCATTATTGTTAATGAAGCCTGATCTCACTTCGTTAGTGATTACTTTATCAGTAGAAGTTTCATGATCTTTACCAGTGTCTGGCTTTTGTTCTGCACCAAAAGGGCTAGGGCTATCTTGACGTGGACTTGTTTTTTCATTGGCATTTGCGTGCGTTAATAACAGACTCAGAGCACCATAAGACCAGCATTTTTAGACTTCGTCATTTTCTCATCCCCTTAACTGATTTAAAGTACAAATTTAAGGCTACGTGAGTAACATTTCTATGTTGTACATTCAGTAGAAGACAGAAAATATTTTTAGTTCAATTAACTCGATGAACGGTAACTGTTGATTTTTTTAAAATATATTTCAATACTTTGCTTACAGTCACAAGTCCTAATTTTTAGAAATTTATAGAAGGTAAGGCCAAATGTATAATTTCTGAAGGAGTATTTTCTTTGAGTTTATTCAAAAAGAATGCTTAGCCAAAGACGAGTTTTTTCAAGAATTACGTTTGAAGTCAGTTGAGAATTTAAGGCAAATTAAAAGCTCTTGTATTTAGTCAGATGGAGAAATAAGTGTTTTTTACTATTCTGATTCAGAAGTAAAATATGGATTACCGATTTTACCGGAACTTTACAATAAAAAGCTGATGCAGTAACAGACTCTGGCATTTATGCTTGCTCATTCTGTGGAAATATTCAGAGAGTTGCTGCTCTAGGCGTTACATGTGAGAGCTGCAGAAAAAAGAGTGGATTCTGGCAATTAACACATTACGCATTGCTTAAAATTCTAAATAATTTGGTCTGTATTTATATTTACAAGTAAAAATAAAGCTCAGCATATTTCATAAGTTCATCACTTATTTGACGGTTTTTATAAAAAGTGCCGTCGGGCTGATCTTAAACGGCTGATATTTCATTGAGCACCCCGGTGGCGATACCAAAGCAGCTTACCCAACTGCATAAATTTTGGCTGAAGGCACGTGAAAAAACAGCAGTGCCAAAAAAGACTTACGGTCAAAATCGAATGGATCTGAAAATCTGGAATTTCAAAATGGGCACGCACAGGGCACGGTTTGGGCACGGAGGCTTTTTAGGCGGTTTTTAAGGCAGGAATTACAGACATAAAAAAAAGCCCTAACTCGTTAAAAGTTAAGGCTTTTGAATTTGGTTGCGGAAGCAGGATTTGAACCTACGACCTTCGGGTTATGAGCCCGACGAGCTACCAGACTGCTCCATTCCGCGCCGATAAGTATACGCACTTTTTCGATCCTGTCAAAACTTATTTCAAAATCAATCATTTATCCGCGATTCACGCAGCTTTATACGTTTCTTCCAGTTGCGATTGACCCACCAGCGCCAGTATAAAACAGTGCAGCTATAGCCCACTGCAGCAAGAATTAAACCCATGCAGACGGAACCCGCATAGAGCGGCTGCCAGTGTGTTGTGGTGACTTCTAAAATCCAGCTGATAGTCATTTTGTCCGGCATCTCGATGGCCGGTGTTCCGAGTAGCCATGTGCCAAGCTTGTAGTTGGCATAAAACACAGGGGGCATGGTAATTGGATTGGTGAGCCAAACGAGGCCCACAGAGATAGGCAGATTAGCTCGCATTGGAATGGCTAAAAGTGCCGCAGCAAACATTTGCATTGGCATTGGGATCATCGCCCAAAACACACCGACAGCAACTGCCCGCGCAATCGAGTGACGGTTCAGGTGCCATAAATTTGGATCGTGGATCAGGCTGCCGAGAAAACGTAATGATGGATTATGTTTCAGTTTTTCCGGATCAGGCATGTAGCGTTTAAATAGTTGACGAGGCATGAATTTTCTCTGACATGCAAAAGCTCGACTATTATGCATCTTATTGCGGCGTGGTGCTGTTACAGGGTGTGACAAAAGCCTTAGAAAACGCGCTATTAGCAAGAATATTTGTTTGCAAATGCTACAAGGAGGTAGCTGCATGCGATTTCTCATGCTTGCACTGATTGCAGGAATGCTGAGCTTGCGATTTTTGCCAAGCTTGCCCAGTACTTTGTTGCTGCTGGTTTTAATGCTGGTTGCGCTGGTTGCTTTCGTTTGTCGAGTTTTTCCGCTGGGCATCTACCTGCTTGGTTTGTGTTGGGCTTGTATCGGCGCTCAAGCCGCGTTGGATGACCAGCTGCAGCAAAACCTCGATGGCCGTACGCTTTGGCTCGAAGGCACGGTAGTGGGTTTGCCTGAATGGCCGCAGCTGCAAGGGCAGCCGGCTATTGTGCGCTTTGAGTTAGAGGATGCCTCTTCACGGCGCGCACAGTTACCGCAGCGTATGCGTTTATCTTGGCGTGATCCGCCTGAGCAATTGCGTGCCGGTGAGCGCTGGCGCTTAGCGGTACGCTTAAAACGACCCGATGGTGTTCTCAATCCCTATGGCTTTGATTATCAAGCATGGTTATTGGCTAAACGTATCGGTGCAACGGGTTCGGTAAAAGCTGGCCAGCGCTTGGAGTCGGGAAGTGGTGTCGATCATTGGCGTGAGCGTTTAAAAGAGCGATTGCAGAGTGTCGCTCCAGCGCAGATGCGTGGAGTGATGGCGGCTTTATTGTTAGGCGATGGCTCTGCGCTAACTGAGCAGCAGTGGCGTTTGTTGCAAACCACCGGCACTGTGCATTTGATGGTGATTTCTGGTCAGCATATTAGCTTAATGGCCGGTATGGCCTACGCCTGCGTGGTATTTTTAGTGCGCTTTGGTTGGTGGCCGGCGCGCCTGCCATGGCTGCCTATTGCCTGTGCTTTATCGATGCTGGCAGCACTGTTGTATGGCGTGTTAGCGGGTTTTGCCGTGCCAGTACAAAGGGCTTGCATCATGGTGATGATTGCTTTGCTCTGGCGCTGGCGTTTTCAGCATTTGAGTGCTTGGACGGCATTGTTAGCGGCGCTTTGTCTGGTTTTGTTGTATGAGCCGTTAGTGGTGTTGCAAGCTGGGTTTTGGTTGTCATTTGCAGCAGTAGCAGCGCTGGTTTTAGCTTTTTCTGGACGTTTAGGTGCTTGGCGTTGGTGGCAAGTATTAACGCGCACGCAGTGGGTGGCTGCCATAGGATTAGCGCCATTTTTATTGGCGCTGAGTTTGCCGGTGAGCCTGGTGGGGCCGCTGGCGAATCTGTTTGCAGTGCCCTGGCTGAGCTTGCTGGCGCTGCCGTTAACTTTATTAGGCTCCGCGCTATTGGCGTGGCCTGGGTTGGCAGAATGGGTGTTAGGTCTGGCTGGCTGGTCTTTGCAAGTGTTGTTTGTGGTGCTGGGCTGGTTTGCCCAGAGTGAAGCGCTGTGGCAGGGTGCTGGCGCCAGTCCTTGGGTATTAGGCTTTGCCCTGTTGGGTGTTATCGCGCTGTTGTTGCCGCGTCCCATCATTCCGCTATTGGCCGTTGCTGCTTTGTGGTTGCCGCTCCTTAAACCCAGTGTGATTGAAGTTGAGCCGGGACAAGCAGAGGTTTGGCTGTTAGATGTGGGGCAGGGACAAGCGGTATGGATACAAACGGCGCAGCACAGCATGCTGTATGACGCGGGACCTTTTATGGCTGGCTTTGATGCGGGAGAGCGAATTGTTGTGCCCTTTTTGCAGGGCTTTGGGCAAACACAGTTGGACCTGCTGCTGATTTCCCATGCCGATGCCGATCATGCCGGTGGCGCGCAGGCTATCCTTAATGCCTTGGTAGTAAAAGCAGTGGTGAGTGGACAACCGCTAGAGCATCCGGCAAGTTTTGCTGCGCAAGCCTGCACCGAACAACAGTGGCAGTGGGATGGGGTGTGGTTTTGGCGTTGGCAATGGCGCAATGCTCAAGACAGCAATCAAAAATCTTGCGTACTGTTGATTCACGCGCAAGGTGAGCGCTTATTATTAACCGGTGATCTTGATGCCGCAGGCGAGGCTGCTTTATTAGCTGACTGGCCATGGTTAAAAGCGGATTGGCTGGTGGCAGGGCATCATGGCAGTCGCACTTCAACATCGCGACGATTTCTGCAGGGTATAGAACCACGCTATGCTTTAATATCGCGAGGCAAGCACAACAGTTATGGGCATCCGCACCCACACGTGTTGGCTAATTTGCAGCGTGAAGATGCAGAAATTTATGATACTGCGCGAGATAAAGCAGTGCGGGTTCGTCTGGGTGATTATCAAGCACCGTGGACGATGTCGATGCAATCGCGTTTTTGGCGATGAAAATGAGAACCGCAGCGTTCGGTGTAGGCCTAAGGCTGTGCTAAAGTGAGCCAAATTTTTTGCTGGAGTAGCTATTGTGTGGGAACTGATTAAATCAGGCGGCTGGATTATGCTGCCCATTGTTGTATGTTCAATTATTGCAGTTGCCATCGTTGCTGAGCGTTTGTGGACTTTGCGACCCTCACGGATTAGTCCGCCACATTTATTGGGGCAGGTCTGGCGTTGGGTGAAAGACAAGCAAATGGACCAAACGAAGTTCCAAGAGTTGCGCGCAGGTTCGCCGCTTGGGCAAATTTTAGCTGCAGGTTTGGCTAACTCGCGTCACGGCCGTGACATTATGAAAGAAAGTATTCAAGAAGCCGGTGTTAAAGTCGTAAGCGAACTTGAACGCTATCTAACCCCACTAGGCACCATCGCTGCCATTACGCCTTTATTAGGTTTGCTGGGTACGGTGCTGGGAATGATTGAGATTTTCAGTGCCTTTATGGGTTCTGGGATGGCCAACGCACCGCAATTGGCTGGTGGTATTGCTAAAGCCTTGGTGACCACTGCTGCCGGTTTATTTGTCGCTATTCCTACTTTATTCTTCCATCGTTTTTTACAGCGTCGCGTTGACCAGTTGGTGGTCAATATGGAACAAGAAGCGATTAAGCTTGTTGAAGTGGTGCAGGGTGATCGTGAGGTCGAACTCAATGGGGACAAAGCGTGAAATTTCCTCGTAAACCGCGCGAACCGGTTGATATCAATTTAGCGCCACTGATCGATGTGGTGTTTATTCTGTTGTTATTCTTCGTGGTGACAACAACCTTTACTCGTGAGACTCAACTTAAAGTTGATTTGCCTGAGGCCGTCAGTGGTACACCTCCTGAGGTGACGAAAACGCCGCTGGAAATTTTAGTTGGTGTCGATGGCTCTTTCGCTTTAAATGGTAAAAGCTTGAGTAAGAATGATCTGGCCTCATTGATGGAAGCCTTGCGCCTTGAGTCAGGTGGCGATCAGAGTTTGCCAGTGATGCTCAGTGCTGACGGTAAAGCGCCGCATCAGGCCGTGGTAACGGCGATGGACGCTGCCGCGAAACTGGGTTTTGCTCATTTGCGCATTACTACAGTTGAGGCGCAAGCCCAGTAGTGAAACTGAGCGAACGCATCCAGCATGCTTGGTATTATGGCCATCCTGCGCTGTCTTTGCTGTGGCCACTGGAAATGCTGTATCGCTCTGTGGTGCAGCGCAAGCGTGCACGCTTTCTCAGTGGTGACAGTGCAACCTACCGTGCTCCAGTACCGGTGATCGTGGTGGGTAATATCACCGTTGGCGGCACCGGTAAAACCCCATTGATTTTATGGTTGATCGAGCAATGCCGAGCCCAAGGTGTGCGGGTTGGCGTGGTCAGTCGTGGCTATGGTGCGCGTCCTGCACATTTTCCTTGGACGGTAAGCGCCACAGATACTGCCGAACAAGCAGGCGATGAGCCGCTGCTCATTGTCCAGCGCAGTGGTGTGCCGTTAGTCATTGCACCTGAGCGCGCGCAGGCGGTGCAGCAACTACTCGCCGAGCATTCGCTTGATATTATTTTGTCCGATGATGGTTTGCAGCATTACGGCTTGGCGCGTGATCTAGAGTTGGTATTGATTGATGCGGCGCGTGGACTGGGTAATCAGCGCTGTTTGCCGGCAGGGCCGCTACGTGAACCGGCTGAGCGTCTACAGAGTGTCGATGCAGTGCTACTCAATGGTGCCGAGCAAGACAGTGGCAATGGTTTTGCGATGCGCTTGCAGCCGGCCGAGTTGGTGCATGTGCGCAGCGGTCGCCGCGAGCCGCTCAGTTACTTCCCCGCGCAACAAAAAATGCATGCAGTAGCGGGTATTGGCAACCCGCAACGTTTCTTCAAGACGCTCGAAGGGTTAAACTGGCAACCCATTGCTCACGCTTTTGCTGATCATGCTGAATTCACTGCGCAAGATTTACAGTTTGACGATGATTTGCCAGTGGTTATGACTGAGAAAGACGCGGTGAAATGCCGTGGGTTTGCTGCAGATCATTGCTGGTACTTACAAGTGGCAGCGCAGCCTTCACCAGCCTTTAGTGACTGGTTTGCTGAGCAGCTAAAGCGTTTATTAACTGATTCGTTTTGAGGATGTGCTGATGGACCCGAAACTCTTAGATATTTTGGCCTGCCCTTTATGCAAAAGTGCTGTGCAACTCAATGCGGAAAAAACTGAATTATGGTGCAAAGCCGATGGCTTAGCCTTCCCTATTCGTGACGATATTCCGGTGATGCTGGAAACTGAAGCGCGTACCTTAAGCAATGATGAGCGTTTGGACTAAATCATGACTCAAGCTTTTTGTGTGGTGATTCCTGCGCGTTTTGCTTCCACGCGTTTTCCCGGTAAACCACTGCAAGACATTGCAGGGATGCCGATGATTCAGCGTGTTTGGCTGCAAGCGCAGAAAAGCGCCGCGCAGCAGGTGGTGATTGCCACCGATGATCAACGGATTTTTGCTGCCTGCGAAAGCTTTGGCGCGCAGGTGGTGATGACCCGTGATGATCACGAATCCGGCACGGACCGTTTAGCTGAAGTGGTTGAGCAGTTAGGTCTGCCCAGTGATGCCATCGTGGTTAACGTGCAAGGCGATGAGCCGCTGATTCCACCTAGTGTGATTGATCAAGTGGCCGCCAACTTGGCGCACTACACACAAGCGGCGATGGCGACCTTGGCCGAGCCTATTACAGATATCGCCAGCGTGCTCAATCCGAATGTGGTGAAAGTCAGTTGCGATAAGCAGGGTTATGCTTTGACCTTCAGTCGTGCACCTTTGCCTTGGCCGCGCGATGCCTTTGCGAAAAGCCAAGAGGTGTTGCCAGAAGGCGTTGAGTTCCGTCGACACATTGGTATTTATGCCTATCGTGCAGGCTTTTTAGCGGATTTTGTAGCTTGGGGCTCCTGCGCTTTAGAGCAAACTGAATCCCTTGAGCAGTTACGTGCCTTATGGAATGGCGCACGTATTCATGTGGCGGATGCTGTCGAAGCACCGCCTGCAGGCGTTGATACGTTGGAAGATTTACAGCGTGTTCGACGTTTTTTTGAGGAGTAACAATGAAGGTTTTATTTGTCTGTTTGGGTAATATCTGCCGTTCACCGACTGCTGAAGGGGTGTTTCGTCGTTATGTTGAGCAGGCAGGCTTGAGCGATAAAATCAGCATTGATTCGGCAGGCACCTCAGATTGGCATATTGACAAAACCCCTGATCCACGCACGCAAGCTGCTGCAGCCAAGCGTGGTTATGATTTGTCGACGCTACGCGGACGTCAGGCCAGCGTCGAGGATTTTACCGAGTTTGATTTAATTCTGGCGATGGATAAAAGCAATCTGAGCAACCTGCAGGCGATCCAGCCTGTCGATGCTAAAGCTGAGTTGGCGCTGTACTTGCCGCGCTTTGGCATCAGCCCTGATGAAGTGCCAGACCCTTATTATGGTGGTGAAGACGGCTTTGAGTTGGTGCTCGATATGCTGGAGCAAGCCAGCCAGGTTTTGCTCGATGAAATAAAGGCGCGCTTGTGAGTTTGAGCATTCAAGAGCAGGTTTCACTGCGCTCGTACAATACGTTAGCGATTGATGTGGCGGCGCGATTTTTTGTTGCGGTGCAGTCGCTTGAGCAGTTACAAGCCGCTTTGGCGTGGGCTGAACAACGCGAGATTGCCGTGCTGTTACTCGGCGGTGGTAGTAATTTGGTGCTCACCGCTGATCTGAATGCTTTGGTGATCCATCTGCAATTGCGCGGTATTCAAGTGCTCAGTGAAGATGCTGATTTTGCCCAAGTTGAAGTGCAGGCCGGTGAGAACTGGCATGACTTTGTGCAGTGGAGTTTGGCGCAAGGTTTGAGCGGTTTAGAAAATCTAAGTTTGATTCCTGGCAATGTCGGCGCTGCACCGGTGCAAAATATTGGTGCCTATGGTGCTGAACTGAAAGACCATCTCGACAGCGTATTGGTCCTCGATCGCTACACCGGCCAGATCCAGCGTCTGAGCAATGAACAGTGTCAGTTTGCTTACCGTGACAGCCTGTTTAAGCGAGAGTCAGGTCGTCGGGTGATTTTAAGTGTGATCTTCAAATTACCGAAACATGCTGCTTTGCAATTGGACTACGGTCATTTACGCAGTTACTTGGCCGAGCAACAAGTGCAGCAACCGACTGCGCAAGATGTCAGTCGTGCCGTCTGCGCGATTCGTGCAGAAAAACTACCTGATCCTAAGCAGTTAGCCAATGCTGGCAGTTTTTTCAAAAACCCAGTGATCAGCGCCGAGCACGCGCAACAACTGCAAGAAAACTATCCTAATATCGTCAGCTTTGCTCAAGCCGATGGTCAGGTCAAACTCGCCGCTGGCTGGCTGATTGAGCACGCCGGTTGGAAGGGTGTGCGTCAAGGCGATGCCGGAGTGCATACCAAGCAGGCATTAGTTTTGGTCAATTATGGCGGGGCCAGTGGTCAGCAGATCCTTGAGCTGGCAGGGCAAATTCAAGCTGATATCAAGCAGCGTTTTGCGGTTGAGTTGGAAATTGAACCTAACGTGATTACTGGCTAAGCGCTGACTGGTAACTCTAAGTAACTGAGTCTAGCGCAGGCTTAATGTCAGCATGCGCTAGATATCTTGATGTGCATAAACAATTATTCCATGTATTCGCTGGCGCTGTTTGGAGCGCTATCTGCAGCGTTATTGCCTTGCGCTTGAATACGGATCAACGCACCGAGAGTGCCGTGATCAATAAAAGTCACTTGGTCATTGGCCACTAACGCGCTTTGCTTAAAACGCTCGCTACTCAGTAGGGTCGCATCTGGGTTGAATTGATTAATCCAGAAATCCATCTGCACTTGACTGGTGCGCTCTAACTCCATCGCTACAGTGCCTTCCACAGGGTAGTGGGCAAACGACTCAGCGCCTTCAGTGACGGCAACCTGCACCGATGGGCCGTTGCTGGTTTGCAGCCAGGCTTTATGCAACAGCACTTGATAACCGTTGGCAGGGGTTAGTTTTTTGACTAAGTGATCAAGGTGAGTGCTGCGCAGCATCTCGCTGGTCACTGGCGTTGCGCCATTGGCCCAGCTGTCCGGTGCCACTTGGCTGGATGGAATAGTCTCGCTACTTTGACGAAAAACAATCAGTTCGACCAGTTGTGTGTCATTGGCCAAGGCTTGCGTGCTGCATAGGGTGAGCAAAAGGGCGAGGTGGACTAAGTAACGCATGTGCAGCTCCTTAAATTATTACTCTGCGGCCAGTTGTGTTAACAGGGCTTCGATTGTAGCAAAGCGTTGCTCAGGATTATCCATTGGCACGGTAAATTTAAACACTGTAGCGCCTTCAAAGCGATAGTGCTTAGGTTGGCTTTGGATCAGTTTAATCAAGCGAATCGGATCAACGCAGGTGTCATTGGCAAACTCTAAACGACCACCGTAAGGGCCTGCATCAATTTTGAGAATACCCAAGGCTTGCGCTTTGAGTTTCAGTTCGGTGACGCGGATTAGATATTTGGCCGGGTCGGGCAATAAACCGAAGCGATCAATCATTTCCACTTGCAGTTCTTTCAGGGCGTTATTGTCTTTGGCCGATGAAATACGCTTGTAAAGAATCAAGCGTGCATGCACGTCGGGCAGGTATTCATCCGGGATCAACGCCGGTAGACGCAGATTGATCTCTGCCCCATTGTTAAGCGGCTGCTCAAGATTGGGCTCTTCGCCTTTGCGGATGGACTCAACGGCACGCTCGAGCATTTCCATATACAGGGTAAAACCAATGGCTTGGATCTCACCGCTTTGGCCATCGCCGAGTAATTCACCGGCACCACGGATTTCCAAATCATGGGTGGCGAGCATAAAGCCGGCGCCCAAATCTTGCGCGTTGCTGATCGCCTCTAAGCGTTTTTGAGCATCGGTGGTCATGCTTTTTTGTGGCGGTGTCAGCAGGTACGCATAAGCCTGGTGGTGACTACGACCGACACGACCACGCAGTTGATGCAGCTGGGCTAAACCAAATTTATCGGCACGATCAATGATGATGGTGTTGGCGTTGGGTACGTCAATCCCTGTTTCAATAATGGTTGAGGCCACCAGTACGTTGTAGCGCTTGTGGTAAAAGTCCGCCATCACTTGCTCAAGTTCGCGCTCATGCATCTGGCCGTGACCAATACCAATGCGTGCTTCTGGTACTAGAGCGGCTAAGTCAGCAGCGCATTTTTCGATGGTTTTGACATCGTTGTGTAAGAAATACACTTGACCACCACGCAGTAGCTCACGCAATAAAGCTTCTTTTACCACGGCATCTTGGCGCTGCATGACAAAGGTGCGTACTGACAGACGCCGCGCTGGCGGTGTGGCAATGATCGACATGTCGCGCATGCCAGCAAAAGCCATGTTCAGGGTGCGTGGAATCGGCGTGGCAGTCAGAGTGAGAATATCCACTTCACTGCGCAGCGCTTTTAGCTGTTCTTTCTGACGCACACCAAAGCGGTGTTCTTCGTCAATGATCACCAAACCAAGGTTGTTAAATTTGACATCACTTTGCAGTAACTTGTGCGTACCAATCAAAATATCAACTTTGCCTTCGGCTAAATCACGGATGGCCTGATTGATTTCTTTGGCGGATTTAAAGCGGCTCATGACTTCCACTTTAACGGGCCAATCGGCAAAGCGATCGCGGAAACTGTTGTAGTGTTGCTGCGCCAGTAGTGTGGTGGGCACTAAAACGGCTACTTGTTTGCCACTGTGCACAGCAATAAAGGCTGCACGCATGGCCACTTCAGTTTTACCAAAACCCACATCGCCACACACCAAACGATCCATCGGCTTGCCTGACAACATGTCATGGCGCACTTTGTCGATGGCGGTTTGTTGGTCGGGGGTTTCTTCAAAGGGGAATGCTGCGCTGAAAGTGGCGTAATCCACGCCCGGATTGCTAAAGGCAAAGCCTTCGCGGGCTGCGCGAATGGCATAGATGTTCAGCAGTTCCGCTGCGACATCGCGCACTTGCTCGGCGGCTTTGCGCTTGGCTTTTTGCCATTGCTCGGTGCCTAAGCGGTGCAGCGGTGCGCTGTTGTCATCGCTACCGGTGTAGCGAGCTATTAAGTGCAGGTTGGCCACAGGCACATAGAGTTTGGCCTGATCGGCGTATTCAAGCATTAAAAACTCGGTGGCTTGCTCTTCAATCTCTAGTGTCACTAAGCCTTGATAGCGTCCGACACCGTGATCAATGTGCACAACTGGCGCACCTTCACGCAGTTCGGTGAGGTTGCGAATCACATGCTCATGATTGCCGTCGCGGTTTTTGTCACGACGACGACGCTGCATGACGCGTTGGCCCAGTAATGCACTTTCTGGGATTAGGGCGATGTCATCGAGCAGTACACCGGCTTCAATCGGTGCCACGCAAATAGCAACTTTGTAATCTGCAGTTAAAAAATCTTCCCAGTTGCTCACTTCAACTGGAATAACATCAATGCGTTGCAGCAATTCCAGCAGCACTTCGCGACGGCCAGCGGTTTCTACCGTGAATAAAGTACGACCGTTAAATGTAGCTAAAAAGTCTTTAACTTTATTTAAAGGTTCGGCGGCGCGCGCATCCAGTGATAAATCGGGGAAGGTTTGCACCGGTAGGCGTTCTTTACCCACCGCAGGACTGACATCTTGGCTGTCAATGATAATGCGCGGATGGTCTTTGAGAGCGCTGTAATACTCGTCGATGGCAATAAATAAATCAGCCGGCGGCAATAAGGGGCGCTCGATATCACCTCGGCGCTCGGCATAACGGCTGCGAATATCGAGCCAGAAAGCTTCGGCAGCAGTATCAACGCCCACTAAGGAGAAAACTTGTGCATCGTCTGGTAGATAAGCAAACAGGTTGCTGGTTTCTTCAAAAAAAAGCGGTAAGTATGCTTCGATTCCAGCGGGGATAATGCCGCTGGCTAAGTCTTGATAGAGCGGGCAGCGGCGGAAATCAACATCAAAACGCTCGCGAAAGCGTGAGCGGAAATCGCCACGGGATTTTTTGTCTAAAGGGAATTCCCGCGCCGGCAACAGACGAATGCTCTCGACTTTGTCATTGGAACGCTGGGTTTCTGGATCAAAGGTGCGCAGCGTTTCGATTTCATCATCAAACAAATCAATACGGTACGGCGCCTCACTGCCCATTGGGAATAAATCAATCAGCGCGCCGCGTACGGCAAACTCGCCATGTTCATACACCGTATCAACACATTGATAGCCGGAAGCCTGTAAACGGCTGCGCATGCTTTCGACATCAAGCTTTTGTCCGACATCGAGCATTAAGCTGGCATCAATCATAAATGACTTAGGTGCAAGGCGGTGCAGGGCGGTATTGATTGGAACGACTAAAATGCCTTGCTGCAGTTGTGGCAACTGATAGAGCGTGGCAACACGTTGGGAAATAATGTCCTGATGCGGAGAAAAAACATCATAGGGCAGAGTTTCCCAGTCCGGAAAGTGCAGGACCGGCAGTTCTGGCGCAAAAAAAGCCAACTCTTCTTTTAAGCGTTCGGCACTTTGACTGTTATCCGTTAACAGCAAGGTGAAGCGCTGTGTACTGCGTGCTGCAGCAGCAATGGCTAAACCTTGTGCAGCGCCGGGCAGGTTGCCCCAGAGCTGTTTGGCTGACTTTAATGGCAGTTTCGGAAGACGCAATACAGACACAGCTGACTCTTGTATGAACAATAAAAGAGGCGATTGTAACGGGCTATTGAGTCGCTCGCTATATAAGGTTTTTAACACAATGAGTGCTTAAAGCTTGCCGCTTTCGTTTTGGCAGTCGATAATGTAACTCTTTTTTAGCCCCTAAATAGGTATCCCACGTGACTCAGAAGACTGACCAGTGTCTTGGTGAATGGATTGATCGCGAAGCCCTTGCCGAGGCAATGATTCCGCTTGTTGGCCAACTGTACCGCAATAATAATGTGGTGACGTCCATCTATGGACGCGGTCTTATCAACCGCTCTGTCATCGCAATTCTTAAAGCACACCGCTTTGCCCGTCACCGTATTGGTGATGACTCTGAGCTGTCTGTGCGTGATACATACCCTATTTTAAAGATCATGAGCGAAATGGATCTGGGTAGTGCGTCTGTCGATTTGGGTAAAATGGCGGTTAAATTTAACACCCAAGCCAACGGTCGTAGCCTTGAGCAGTTTGTGCGTGATGAGTTGGCCAGTGTTGCCGGTAAGCGTGATAGCAATCTGCATCAAGGCACTGACGTTGTTCTGTACGGTTTTGGTCGTATCGGTCGTTTATTGGCACGTATTTTAGTTGAGAAAACCGGTGCCGGTGATGGCTTACGCTTACGCGCCATTGTGGTACGTAAAGGTGCAGAAAACGATTTGGCTAAGCGTGCCAGCCTGCTGCGTCGTGACTCGGTGCATGGTCCGTTTGACGGCACCATCGTGATTGACGAAGAAAACAACACGATGACGGTCAATGGTAGTCTGATTCAAGTGATCTACTCCAATGATCCAAAAACTGTCGACTACACGCAATACGGTATTAAAGATGCGTTATTGGTGGATAACACCGGTCGCTGGCGCGATGCCGAAGGTCTTGGTCAGCACTTGACCTGTCCTGGCATTGAGCGCGTTGTTTTGACTGCGCCGGGTAAAGGCGAGTTGAAAAATATCGTTCACGGCATTAACCATGCAGAAATCACCGCAGACGATAAAATTATTTCTGCAGCGTCTTGTACCACCAACGCCATTGTTCCAGTGCTGAAAGCGATTAATGATAAGTTTGGCATCATCAATGGTCACGTTGAAACCGTACACTCATACACTAACGACCAAAACTTGATTGATAACTTCCATACCGGTAGTCGTCGTGGTCGCTCAGCACCGCTGAACATGGTGATCACTGAAACAGGTGCGGCCACTGCTGCAGCCAAAGCTTTGCCTGTACTCAAGGGTAAGCTGACGGGTAATGCGATCCGCGTACCAACACCTAACGTCTCGATGGCAATTCTTAACTTGAATCTTAAGAATGGTACGACTCGTGATGAGGTGAATGAGTACCTGCGCCAGATGGCGATGCATTCAGATTTGCAAAAGCAAATTGACTATGTCTGCTCGCAAGAAGTGGTATCAACTGACTTCGTTGGTTCGCGTCATGCGGGTGTGGTGGATGCGGAAGCGACCATTTGCACTGAAAATGGTGTGATTCTGTATGTCTGGTATGACAACGAGTACGGCTACAGCTGTCAGGTTGTGCGAGTGATGGAAGATATTGCTGGCGTTAATCCACCTGCGTTCCCACAGTAGTTGCTGACGAGTTGATGATACGTGTTTAAAGAAGGGAGCCTTAGGGCTCTCTTCTGCGTTTTAGGCGTCACTTGGAGTTGGCATTTTCTAGTACTAAAGAGGGTATTTAGTAGAAAATTGACCTTTTGGCTGGCAAGTGACTGCCTTGCCTCTTTATAATCATGCGGATTACTTTTTTAACGTCGAAATAGCTGTATATCCCTACTTAAAGCAGGGTTTATATGGGTTTTTCGATATAACTATAAAATTCACTATCGTGGTTAGGCAAACCTATGATCAAAATAAAACGTGGGCTAGACTTGCCCATGACTGGCATGCCAGCACAGCGTATTGAGGCTGCAAAGCCCGTACGCAGTGTTGCAGTCATAGGCTTCGACTATAACGGGATGAAGCCTACAATGCAGGTGCAGGAAGGGGACCGGGTCAAACTTGGCCAAGTTCTTTTCTCCGACAAGAAAACCCCTGGAGTATTGTTTACCGCGCCTGGCGCTGGGGTGGTTAAAGCAGTCAATCGTGGTGAACGCCGCGTACTGCAATCAGTGGTGATTGAACTGGAAGGTGATGAAGAAATCACTTTTGCCCGTTACGCTGCTGATCAGTTAGCCGGATTGGATGCCGAGCAAGTCCGTGAAAACCTGCAACAATCAGGCTTGTGGACGGCTTTGCGCACCAGACCCTATAGCAAGACGCCAGCAATTGACGCGATCCCGCGCTCGATTTTTGTCACTGCGATTGACACCCATCCATTGGCCGCTGATCCAGCGGTAGTGATTGCCGAATATGCAGAAGACTTTAGCCGTGGCTTGACCGTGCTCAGTCGTTTGGCAAAGGTGTTTTTGTGCAAAGCAGATGGCGTGACTTTACCCGGTGAAAACTTGACTGGCGTGCGCACTGAAGCGTTTTCAGGCCCGCACCCAGCTGGATTACCTGGCACCCATATTCATTTCCTTGATCCTGTCAGTGCCGGCCGCAGTGTTTGGCAGATTGGCTACCAAGATGTGATTGCCATCGGTAAATTATTTACCACGGGTCAGATCTGGGTTGAGCGCGTGATTTCATTGGCCGGTCCAGTCGCCAAGCAACCGCGTTTGCTGCGCACTCGTTTAGGTGCAAATGTCCGCGACTTGGTTGATGGCGAATTAGAGGCAGGCAATAACCGCGTTATTTCAGGCTCTGTGTTGGGTGGACGTACAACCCGTGGCGCTTGTGATTACTTAGGTCGTTACCACAATCAACTCAGCTGTTTAGCTGAAGGTGATGAGCGCCAGTTGTTCCATTATCTACGTCCTGGCGTGGATAAGTTCTCAGTACTGAATATCTTTGTATCTAAGTTGTTTGCTAGCAAAAAGTTTGCATTTAACACCAGCACCAATGGTAGTGAGCGTGCCATGGTGCCAGTTGGCAGTTATGAAAAAGTGATGCCGTTGGATATTTTGCCAACACAATTACTGCGCGCCTTACTGGTCGGTGACACTGATGTAGCGCAAAAACTTGGCTGCTTAGAGTTGGATGAGGAAGACCTTGCGCTGTGTACCTTTGCATGCCCTGGTAAGTACGAGTACGGCCCGATTTTACGGGATAATCTAACGCGTATTGAGCAGGAGGGATAAGCAATGGGTCTTCGTGCATTCCTTGACAAAATCGAACACAATTTCGAAAAAGGTGGTAAGTACGAGAAGTGGTATGCCTTGTATGAGGCGGCTGACACCATTTTCTATCGTCCAAGTAGCGTTACTAAAACCACTGCGCACGTGCGTGATGGTATTGACCTGAAGCGCATCATGATCACTGTGTGGTTGTGTGCTTTCCCTGCCATGTTCTTTGGTATGTGGAATATTGGTTACCAAGCCAACGTTATTTTTCAAGCTAACCCTGATTTGTTAGCGGCTCAAGATGGCTGGCGGATGGCTTTAACAGCCATGCTAGCTGGCTTTGATCCCGGCAGTATCTGGGACAATATGATTCAAGGCGCAACCTGGTTTGTCCCTATTTATCTGGTGACCTTTGTGGTCGGTGGATTCTGGGAGGTGTTGTTTGCTTCGATTCGTGGCCATGAAGTCAACGAAGGTTTCTTCGTTACCTCGATTCTCTTTGCGTTGATCCTGCCGCCAAGCATTCCTTTATGGCAAGTTGCCATGGGTATCAGCTTTGGTGTGGTGATCGCTAAAGAAGTATTCGGTGGTACCGGTAAAAACTTCTTGAACCCAGCGTTGGCAGGTCGTGCCTTCCTATTCTTTGCTTATCCTGCGCAACTCTCAGGTGATGCAGTGTGGACCTCTGTTGATGGTTTCGCCGGTGCGACGAGCTTGAGCTTAGGCGCAGCCGGTGGCATTGAGCAGATTGTTGGTTCAGGTATCACTTGGATGGATGCCTTTATCGGTAAGGTGCACGGTTCAGTTGGTGAGACCAGTACGCTGGCGATCTTTATCGGTGGTGCAGTACTGCTGATTATGCGGATTGCAGCATGGCGCATTGTTGCCGGTGTGATGATCGGTATGATTGCCCTTAGCTCGCTGTTTAACGTACTCGGATCAGATACGAATCCGTTGTTTGCGATGCCGTGGTACTGGCACTTGGTGGTCGGTGGTTTTGCCTTCGGCATGATCTTTATGGCCACAGACCCCGTGTCTGCGTCCATGACCAATACCGGTAAGTGGATTTTTGGTGCACTGATTGGTGTGATGGTGGTGTTGATCCGCGTGGTTAACCCGGCGTTCCCAGAAGGCATGATGTTGGCGATTTTGTTTGCTAACTTGTGCGCACCATTGATTGACCACTTTGTTGTTCAGGCCAATATCAAGCGGAGGCTGGCACGTAATGTCTAGTCAAAGAGAATCAACCACACGCACACTTACCGTCGCTTTGTTGGTGTGCTTGGTGTGTTCTGTGTTTGTTGCCGGGGCTGCGGTTGCCTTGCGTCCAACACAAATTGAAAACCGTTTACTGGATAAGCAGCGCAGCATCCTTGCGATTGCCGGATTGGCTGATGCCAGTCTATCCAGCACACAAGTGAAGCAAATGTTTAATGAGCGCATTAAAGCGCGCCTTGTTGACTTGGAAACCGGTAAGTTTTCCGATGCACAAGACCCCATCACTTTTGATCCATTGGCATCATCGAAAGACCCCGCTTTATCGAAAGCATTAAAGGGGTCTGAAGACATTGCTTCTATCAAGCGTCGTGAGCGTTACAGCACGGTGTATATGGTTGAGCACGATGGTCAGCTGGACACCTTGATTCTTCCTGTTCGCGGTTATGGTTTGTGGTCAACCTTGCACGGCTTTATTGCTGTTAAAGGCGACCTCAATACGGTTGCCGGCTTTGGTTTTTACCAGCATGGTGAAACCCCGGGTTTAGGTGGTGAAGTGGATAATCCAAAGTGGCGTGATCTGTGGTTAGGTAAAAACCTTTTCGACAGTAACAATGAAGTGGCTATTCGCGTTATTAAAGGCAACGTCGACCAGAGTAGTTCAACGGCTGCAAACCAAGTTGATGGTTTAGCTGGTGCAACGCTAACCAGTAACGGCGTGACTCACCTCGTGCAGTTCTGGCTCGGTGAGAATGGCTTTGGTAGCTTTATTGAGCATTTACGTGCTGGGGAGGCTTAAGCATGTCACAGCCAACGATTAAACAAGTTCTGCTTGATCCGATTTTTAACAACAACCCGATTGGCTTACAGATTCTTGGTATCTGTTCAGCTTTGGCGGTTACATCAAACCTAAAGACCGCACTGGTGATGTCGATTGCCCTAACTTTGGTAACGGCCTTCTCCAGCATGTTCATCTCGATGATCCGCAGCCAGATCCCCAGCTCAATTCGTATGATTGTGCAGATGGTGATCATTGCTTCCTTGGTGATCGTGGTGGATCAGGTACTCAAAGCCTATGCCTATTCACTGTCTAAACAGTTGTCAGTGTTTGTTGGTTTGATTATCACCAACTGTATCGTGATGGGACGTGCGGAAGCTTTTGCCATGGCTAATCCGCCGATGCTGTCATTTTTTGACGGTATTGGTAACGGTTTAGGCTACAGCGCCATGCTGGTGGTCTTGGGTATCATTCGCGAGTTATTCGGTGCAGGCAAATTATTGGGTTACACCATTTTGCCTGTGGTCAATGACGGCGGTTGGTACCTGCCTAACGGCATGTTGCTGTTACCCCCTTCAGCGTTTTTCTTAATTGGTCTGATTATCTGGGGACTGCGCATGTGGAAAAAAGAGCAGCTCGAAGCACCTGACTTCAGCATTGCCGCGCACTCTCAAGAGAAGGAGGCATATTGATGGAACATTACATCAGCTTATTTGTTAAAGCGGTTTTCGTTGAAAACATGGCTTTGGCATTCTTCTTGGGCATGTGTACCTTTATTGCGATTTCCAAAAAAGTGGAAACAGCAATAGGTCTAGGTATTGCGGTGGTTGTGGTGCAGACCATTACAGTGCCCGCCAACAACCTGATTTATACCTATTTACTCAAAGACGGCGCATTAGCTTGGGCCGGCATGCCTGAAGTGGACTTAAGCTTCTTGGGTTTGCTCAGCTATATCGGCGTAATTGCGGCAATTGTACAAATTCTCGAAATGCTCCTCGATAAGTATGTGCCGGCGTTGTATAACGCGCTCGGCGTGTTCCTGCCCTTGATCACGGTAAACTGCGCGATCATGGGAGGCACTTTGTTTATGGTGGAGCGTGATTACAACTTCGCTGAAAGTACAGTGTATGGCTTAGGTTCAGGTTTCTCTTGGGCATTAGCCATTGCCTTGTTAGCCGCTATTCGTGAAAAGTTAAAGTACAGTGATGTGCCAAAAGGTCTGCAAGGCCTGGGTATTACCTTTATTACGATTGGCTTAATGTCATTGGGCTTTATGTCATTCTCTGGCGTACAACTGTAAGGAGTAGCGAGCAATGAATTTCGAGATTTTTCTCGCTATAGGTATGTTCACCGCGATTGTTCTCGCTCTGGTAGTGATGATTCTTGTCGCTCGTGCGCGTTTGGTATCGGACGGTGATGTCACCATTAATATTAACGGTGAACGCACTATTACAGTGCCGGCCGGTGGTAAGTTGTTGCAAACCCTCGCGGGCAACAACATTTTCTTATCCTCAGCCTGTGGTGGTGGTGGTACCTGTGCGCAGTGTAAGTGTGTGGTCAGCAGTGGTGGTGGCGAAATGCTGCCGACTGAAGAATCACATTTTACCAAGCGTGAAGGCAAAGAAGGCTGGCGTTTGTCCTGTCAGGTAGCGGTTAAGCAGAACATGGACATTGAAATCCCAGAAGAGATTTTTGGGGTTAAAAAATGGGAATGCACTGTTGAATCCAATCCTAACGTAGCAACTTTTATTAAAGAACTGACGTTGCGTATTCCTGATGGTGAAGATGTGAACTTCCGCGCCGGTGGTTATGTGCAGTTGGAATGCCCGCCGCATGTGGTGCACTACAAGGATTTTGATATTCAGCCTGAGTTTCATCCCGATTGGGATAAGTTTGATATTTGGCGTTACAGTTCAACTGTCACTGAGCCAACTATTCGCGCTTACTCAATGGCGAACTACCCTGAAGAGAAGGGTGTAGTTAAGTTCAATATTCGTATTGCAACGCCACCACCAGGCCGTGATGATTTGCCTGCTGGTATCATGTCGTCTTGGGTGTTTAGCTTAAAACCCGGTGATAAAGTCACTGTGTACGGACCTTTTGGTGAGTTCTTTGCTAAAGACACCGATGCAGAAATGGTCTTTATTGGTGGTGGTGCCGGTATGGCGCCGATGCGTTCGCACATCTTTGACCAGCTCAAACGCTTGCACAGTACCCGTAAAATCAGCTTCTGGTATGGTGCGCGCTCAATGCGTGAAGCCTTCTACGTGGAAGAGTACGATAAGTTACAAGAAGAGAACCCAAACTTCACTTGGCACTTGGCGTTATCTGACCCACTGCCTGAAGACAATTGGACAGGTCCGACGGGATTCATTCATAACGTTCTCTACGAGAACTATTTGAAAGATCACCCAGCACCTGAAGATTGTGAGTTCTATATGTGTGGCCCACCAATGATGAACAATGCCGTGGTGAACTTGCTGCACGACTTAGGTGTAGAGTCTGAGAACATTTTACTTGATGACTTTGGAGGCTAATATGTTGCGCAACCTGTTGCAGGGAGCGTGTTTAGTTTCAACGTTAGTCTTAGCGCTCAGTGGTTGCGATAGCAACCCTGAGCGAGTTGAAGTGCTGTCAGGTCCTACGATGGGCAGCACTTACACCATCAAGTATGTGTTTAATGCCTCAACCCCTGCATCTGATGCTGTGGGGGTTGAAGTGCAAAGTATTTTGGATGAGGTCGACCGACAAATGTCGACCTACCGTCTCGATTCTGACATCGCTCGCTTTAATCAATCTCCTGCCAATACGTGCCTGCCGATGCCACAGCCTGTGCTCGATCTTGCCCAATACGGCTATGAGTTATCACGCAGCAGTGATGGTGCGTTTGACCTGACCTTAGGGCCGCTACTGAACCTTTGGGGTTTTGGACCACAAGCGCGTGCCAAGCATGTGCCGAGTGCTGCAGATATCGCCAAAGCGAAGACGCAAATTGGTTATCAGCATGTCCGCGTGGTTGGCAATCAGTTGTGTAAAGATGCTGATGTGCAAGTTGAGTTCAATAGTATTGCCGCGGGTTATACAGTCGATCGTATCAGTGAGCGGTTTACTGAACTGAATATTGACAGCTATATGATTGAAGTGACTGGCGAGTTGATTGCTAAAGGACGCAAACCCGATGGCTCGCCTTGGCGTATTGCTCTTGAGCAGCCGCTCGGGGATGGTCAGCGGGTGATTCAGCGGGTCTTAGAGATTGATGGCTATGGCATCAACACCTCTGGCGATTACCGTAATTATTTCGAAGAAAATGGCGTGCGTTTCTCGCATACCATTGATCCACAGGTCGGTGCGCCAATCAGTCATCGCTTAGCTTCGGTGACAGTGGTTGATCCTTCCGCTTTACATGCCGATGGATTAGGCACAGTGTTATTAGTATTAGGCCCTGAACGTGGTTTAGCCTTCGCTGAAGAGCGCAAAATTGCCGCTTTTTTTGTGATGCGCGACGGTGAGGGCTTTGCAACGCAAGTCAGCTCAGAGTTTTCCAGGATGTTTCCTGAAGGAGGTCACTAATGAGCGGGTTCATGTTGTTTGTCGTGGTTTTTGCCGTGATGTTACTGGTGGTATTGGGTATGTCTGCTGGAGTATTGGCTGGTCGTAAACCGATTGCCGGCTCCTGTGGCGGCATTGCCAATTTAGGTATTGAAAAACAATGCTCTATTTGTGGTGGTGTACGTGAGAAGTGCGATGAGGCCAATGCACCAGAAGGCGTTTTAGCGCAGAATGCCGCGCAAAGTTATGACGCGACCAAGCGCTAATTGTTTGACGCTGGTTATGCTGGCTTAATAAGCCAATTTTTAAAATGTGCTTGCAGTGTCTAGTTGTGTACACACTGAGCATGTTGTGAAGGAGTCCAAATGGCAGTTTACAACTATGATGTGGTAATTCTTGGTTCAGGACCTGCAGGGGAAGGTGCAGCAATGAATGCTGCCAAAGCAGGTCGTAAGGTCGCTGTGGTCGAAAGCCGCGGTGTCTTAGGTGGCAACAGTACTCACTTAGGTACGATTCCTTCGAAAGCTTTACGTCATTCTGTGCGTCAAATTTTACGTTTTAACACCAGTGCGATGTTCCGACAAATTGGTGAGCCGCGCTGGTTTTCTTTTCCTGATGTCTTGAAAAACGCAGAAAGTGTGATTGAACGTCAAGTCGCATCACGTACCAGTTACTATGCGCGTAACCGTATTGATGTGTACTTTGGTACTGCAAGTTTTGCCGATGAACACAGCGTTGATGTAGTCGGCCCAAGTCGCGTAGAAAAGTTAGTCGCCAATGAAATTATCATTGCTACTGGCTCGCGCCCGTATCGCCCTGCTGATGTTGATTTCACTCACCCGCGCATTTATGACAGCGATACCATTCTCAGCTTGAGCCACACACCGCGCCGTTTGATTATTTACGGAGCCGGCGTAATTGGTTGCGAATATGCGTCAATCTTCAGCGGTTTAGGCGTATTGGTTGACCTGATTGATAACCGCAATCAGTTGCTGAGTTTCTTGGATGATGAAATCTCCGATGCCCTGAGTTATCACCTGCGTAATAACAACGTATTGATTCGTCATAATGAAGAATATGAGCGCGTCGAAGGTGTGGATAAAGGTGTGATTCTGCACCTGAAATCTGGCAAGAAAATCAAAGCCGATGGTTTCCTCTGGTGTAACGGTCGTACCGGTAACACTGATCAACTGGGGCTTGAAAACGTTGGCCTAACCGCTAATGGCCGCGGTCAAGTCGATGTGGATGAGTTCTACCGTACGGCTGTGCCAAACATTTATGCAGCCGGTGATGTGATTGGTTGGCCGAGCCTAGCCAGTGCAGCGTATGACCAAGGTCGTTCGGCAGCCGGTAATATCATTGATGAAGACAGCTGGCATTTTGTTGATGATGTCCCTACCGGTATTTATACCATTCCGGAAATCAGCTCGATTGGTAAAACTGAGCGTGAATTGACTGAAGCTAAAGTGCCTTATGAAGTGGGCAAGGCTTTCTTCAAAGGCATGGCGCGTGCACAGATTTCTAACGAGCCAGTCGGCATGTTAAAGATCCTGTTCCATCGTGAAACCTTGGCCATTTTAGGTGTGCATTGCTTTGGTTACCAAGCCTCAGAAATTGTCCACATTGGTCAAGCAATTATGAATCAGCCTGGCGAAGCCAATACGTTGAAGTATTTTATTAATACCACGTTTAACTTCCCAACCATGGCAGAAGCCTATCGCGTGGCTGCTTATGACGGTCTGAACCGACTTTTTTAAGCGGCTCCGGTCAGTGGCCTGATTCGGTCGGAGCCTTTTTGGAACAGCGCTTTAGTGATTCCCAAGGGTGGCAATGGCCAAACCGGGAAAGTCAGTAATCAGACTGTCTGCACCACATCCAGCGAGTCGGCGCATTAGCGCTGGCTCGTTGACCGTCCATACCGATACATGTAATCCCGCCTGTTGCGCCTTGGCTAAACGCTGCTCAGTACACAGCGGCCAATCCAATACCAGCATCTGACACTGGTAACGCAGTGCCACTTTAATCGGATCTAACCATGCATATTCCGCAACCAGTCCACGCGCTAAATGCGGCGCTAGGCGTTGTGCTGCGCGTAATACCGTGCGCGAGCTGCTGGTGATAATGATTTTATCTTGCAGAGAAAAGCGTGCACTGAGTTCGTCAATAGCTTTTACGATGTGAGCGGCACGCGTTCTTGAGGCTTCTTTGACTTCGAGTTGCCAATGCTCAAATGGGCAGAGATTAAAGAGTTGTTCAAGCGTTGGAATGGGGCATGGAGTTGGCCAAGCTGGGGTATTGTGTCGTGCATCTATTTGCATCAGTTGCTCTGCGGTATGCTGACTGACTTTGCCGCGCCGACCGGTCGTGCGTTTTAACGAGGCATCATGAATCACCATCAATTGTCCATCTTTAGACAGATGTAGATCCAATTCACAGCGGGTCACACCAGACTGCAAACACAGTTGGAAACTGGCCAGAGTGTTTTCTGGTGCTTCACCGCGCGCGCCGCGATGGCCGTAAATAAGACTCATGGTGCAACTGATGCGCTGGGTTGATGAATCTGCACACTGTTAACCACTGTGCTTTGTTCAAAATATACGCTAAAGCCTGGGTAGTCCCAGCGGCTGATCGGTGGTTGGCCGACGCTTGCATGGCGTTTGCTCGGTTCACCAAACTGCTGAATAACCTGTGCCTGCTTATCACCATGTGTAGGCATCTTGATACTGGCGCTGCCTTGTTGGCTAATCGGAATGCGTAATACATCAGCCTGCACGGCAGCGGCGAGCAAACTGATATACAAAAAACCAGTAATGTTTAGTAAAAATTTCATGAGCTTACTCCGAGTCGCTGGGTTGCAAGGCTAAGCGTCGCTGCAAGGCCTGCTTGTGCAAAATATGACGTGCTAAAATTTGTCGTGTTGAATCTGGCACATTTTCAAAAACAGTGACAGTTTGTATGCCATCTGCACTACTCCGGTGCTCTATTACTCGCGCATCGACGTGTAAGCCAAACCCTTGTGGTAATAACACAATCTTTAAATTTAGAAGCGTATCGATAGGATGTGTTATTTCATCAATAAATGTCATACCAGACTCGGATAAGCTGACGTCTCGGGCTGGACCAATATCCTTGAGTAAATTACTGGCAAGCACCTGCCCGAGCAGATCAATGCGTTTGTTGATGATTTTGAAATAGTTAGCGATAGTACGATCCGACTCACCTACTGAACGCAGCAGTGGTTGAGCGTCATACTCCAGAAGATGCAAATCTCCTAGCAGGTTGAATAGTAAAGAATCTTCTTCGCTCTGAGAACCATGCAAACGAATTTGCAGTGCGATTTGATCGTCAATGCGATAGTATTCGCGGCGATCTTGGTTATCTTGTGTGGACATGACGAACCCATGGCTGCAGTTGAGGTCAGAGTGTAAATCGGCACGCAATAAACTGCCAACCTATCGAATCTTTTCTGTGAATGTATCCATTATGTTTCGACCTTTAGCTCTATTTGTTGGTATGCGCTACACGCGTGCCAAACGCCGTAATCACTTTATTTCCTTTATTTCTTTAACCTCCATGGTCGGTTTGGCTTTGGGCGTGTTAGTGATGATTTTGGTTTTGTCGGTGATGAATGGTTTTGACCGTGAATTGCGGACGCGCATTTTAGGCATGGTGCCGCATGCTACGGTGAGTTCTTTTACCCCTTTGGATGATTGGCAGCAGACTGGCGAGCAAGTGTTACAGCATCCTGACGTGGTTGCCGTTGCGCCTTTCACGCAACTGCAGGGTATGTTGACGCACAGTGGCAGTGTGCAGCCGGTGCTGGTCAATGGTGTATTGCCGAGCGCCGAGAAAAACGTTTCAATCATTGAAGATCACATGGTTGAAGGCAGTTTAGCGGCATTAAAAAGTGGTGAATTTGGCATCGTGATTGGCCAGCAAACGGCGGCACGTTTTAATGCATCCGTTGGTGAAAAGCTGACGTTTGTTTTGCCTGAGGCTTCAATTACTCCAGCTGGCGTTTTTCCACGCTTAAAGCGTTTTACTGTGGTGGGTGTATTTAAAGTCGGTGCCGAACTCGATAGCTCGTTAGCGCTGATTCATATTGAAGATGCGGCGCGCTTGTCGCGTTGGCAGCCTAATCAAGTCGAAGGTATACGCTTAAAACTCAACAATCTTTTTGACGCGCCGCGTGTAGCTTGGGAAATTGCCCGCAGCATGCCGGATAGTGATTTACATCCGCGCGACTGGACGCGTAGTCATGGCAATTTATTCCAAGCCATTCAAATGGAAAAAACCATGATTGCCTTGCTGCTGCTGCTGATTGTGGCGGTGGCTGCGTTTAATATTATTTCCACGCTGGTGATGGTGGTGACTGACAAGAAAGCCGATATCGCTATTTTACGCACGCTGGGTGCATCGCCTGGGCAGATCATGGCGATCTTTATGGTGCAAGGCTCGCTAATTGGCGTGGTTGGTACTTTGATCGGTGGCGTGTTGGGTGTGATCAGCGCACTGAATGTAACCACTTGGGTGGCGGGCTTAGAAAAGCTCTTTGGTCATCAGTTTTTGAGCTCAGATGTGTATTTTATTAGCTACTTGCCTTCAGAATTACGCAGCAGTGATGTAGTAATGATCTGTGGCGCAGCATTGTTAATGAGTTTTTTAGCAACCTTGTATCCAGCGTGGCGCGCTTCACGCACTGAACCTGCGGAGGCTTTGCGTTATGAGTAATCAAGCTGTTTTAGAGTGCCGCGGTTTAACTAAAAGTTACAGTGAAGGCCCTGCTGAAGTTCATGTGTTGCAAGGCGTTGAATTGCTGTTAAAGCCCGGTGAGCGGGTGGCGATTATCGGCAGTTCTGGCTCGGGTAAAACCACATTGCTGAACATGCTCGGTGGTTTAGATACGCCTAGCACTGGCAGTGTCTGGCTGGCGGGTGAAGAATTATCAGCGTTATCGGAAAAGAACCGAGGCTTATTGCGTAATCGCGCGCTGGGTTTTGTCTATCAGTTCCATCACTTGCTGGCTGAGTTTAATGCCTTAGAAAACGTATGCATGCCGCTATTGATCAGTAGCATGCCTGTGCCAGAAGCTCGCCAACGTGCTGAGGCGTTGTTAACCCGTGTGGGTCTAGCTTCGCGTATGCATCATAAGCCGTCGGAGTTGTCCGGTGGCGAGCGTCAACGCGTGGCGATTGCCCGTGCTTTGGTCAATCAGCCGAAGTTAGTATTACTCGATGAGCCAACCGGTAACCTTGATCGCACCACTGCACAAACTATCCAAGAGTTGATTTTGGAGTTATCCATTTCTCTTGGAACGGCGTTCTTGGTGGTGACTCATGATCCTGCTTTAGCACAGCAAATGGACCGTATTTTGACTTTGGAAAATGGCCGTTTAATACCTGTAGCGAAAGATCAGTCCGCACATTAGTTGAAGAACATAAGTTGTAGCGTTGTTTTTGAAAATGATCTTGCGTTAGGTTAGAGCAGCTGTTCGCCTCAGTTGCTCAGTCTATAAACGCATTTCCACGTTGCTGTGGAATGTGTAGCTTGTCTCTTGTGAGTGGGATTTATTTAGTAAGAGCGCGCTTAATATCGGTACGGATGTTAAAAGCATCAGCACTATAGGCCGCTGCTGAGCAAGAGCTTATCTCGCAATGGTCCAGTCTTCTTTATACGAATGTTTGTAGGGTGAGTCATTCGTCATCGTATCCGTCTCAGTGTAAACTTATGTTTTATAACTTTAAGCCATGTGCGAGGCAGCTCGTAGGCTCGGTTCTTCGATATGGAATCCAGTAATGGCCTGTCTCTACCCAATATCAATAGCTTGGAGACTGCGTAGGCATGTATGAACAGCACCGTTTTGGAATGCAATTAGCGCACTTATCTCGCGCTTGGCGTGCTGAGTTGGATCGCCGTTTAACTGACCTTGGTTTATCGCAAGCACGTTGGCTGGTGTTGCTGCATCTGGCCCGTGCGATTGAGCCGCCGACACAAGGGGAGTTGGCTAACAGTGTCGGTGTGGAAAACCCAACCTTAGCGCGAATGCTCGATGGTCTTGAGGCGCAGCAATTGATTGAGCGTCAAGCTGATGAGTATGATCGTCGAGTAAAAAAAATTGTTCTAACCCCGTGCGCTGTCGATCTGATTGAGCGCATCGAAAGCATTGCTACGACTTTACGTAAAGAAGTCTTTGCCGGTATCACAGAGCAAGAGATCGCTCTGTGTCAAAGTATTCAAGCACGCATGCTAACCAATTTAGAAAAACGCAATGAAACGTGATTTAGCCAGTTTAAATGCGCGCTTTGGTGTGCTTTATCGCGTCTGGTTACTGGGTGTTTTGATGCTTGGCAGTATGGTCATGGTGCTGTCCTCTACCAGCATTAACGTCGCGCTGCCAGCAATCATGGATGAGTTTGCGATGGGACGGCCGCTGGCACAGTGGCTGGCAACGGGTTTTCTTGCGGCGATGACCGCAGGTTTATTATTGGCCGCGTGGGCGCAGGCTAAGTTAGGCTCCAGGCTCACAGTGCAAATCAGCATTGGCTTGTTCGTGGTTTGCTCTATTGTTGCCTTAGTTGCTACTGAAGGTTGGCAACTCATCGTTTTACGGATTCTGCAGGGTGCCAGCGCCGGCATTATTCAACCATTGGCGACTGTTTTAATCTTTCGCGTTTACGCTGGTGGTGGCCGCGGTGCAGCCTTGGGTGTGTATGGTCTTGGCTTAATGATTGCGCCCAGTATCGGACCGACCGTAGGTGGTTATTTAGTTGATCACTTTGGCTGGACATCAGCTTTTTGGCTGCCTTTACCGGTGTGCTTTGTATTGTTGTTTGCTGGGCATTGGTTGTTGCCTGATGAGAGTAATGCCAATGCTAAGCGTTTGGACGTACTGTCCTTTGTGATGCTGACCGTCGCTATCTTTGCTGGTCTTGGTGCTATTTCAGAGGCGCAGCGCTACGACTGGAATGATTGGCATGTCTGTGTACTGGCGCTTTTGACAGTGGTTTGTAGTGCTGTTTTTTTTCTACGTACGTTAAAAAGTGATCGGCCCATTTTGTCATTACGCTTATGGCGTTTAGCTGCATTTCGACGAGCCAGTTGGGTCGCATTAGCTTTAGGGCTTGGCTTATACGGTTCCACCTATTTGATTCCTTTGTATCTGCAGACGATTAAAGGCTATAGCGCAGGTGATGCTGGTGTTCTATTGCTCCCCGCAGGCATTTTGCTGGGGTTAGCGTCCTTTGCCAGTGGCTGGCTGTGTGACCGTATTGCGATTGTTTGGCTGCTGTGTGCGGGGCTGTTTTTATTTGCGATCTCTGCAGTCTGGTATGGCCTCTGGGGCGCGAGCAGCGGTTTTTTATGGCTGTGTGTGATTGCCGCACTCGGACGCATGGGAATTGGTTTAATTATGCCAGCGCTGAGCACCGCCTCACTGGACAGCCTAACCGTCGATGAACTGCCTTATGGTGCTGGCGCTGTGACGTTTGTTCGACAGCTTGGCGGAGCCTTCGGAATCAATTTACTAACAGTTTTCCTTGAGTGGCAGCACCAGTCCCTGGGTGGCGATTTTTCTGCTGAAACCACTGCGTTTGAGCGAACCTTCATCCTGTTAGGTTTAGCCTTTATTCTGGCGTTATGGCCTGCGTGGCGTCTTAGAAAATTGCCAAAGCCGGTAAAAGCGCATTGACCGTTCATCGGGAAAACTGAACAAAAATAATGTGTCGTCGTCCATTAAGTGTGCTTACTTAAATGTGAGCCACAATTAAAATTAATGTGTACGGAGTGCATAACGATGAAAACATTAACTCGTAAATATGCTGGTCTTGTTGTTGTAACGGCTCTTTTAGGAATGCCATTAACTCACGCTGTGGCTAATGAAAAAGCAAGTGAAGTTCAAGACGTTGTCTCCGACAGCTGGATCACGAGTAAAGTGAAATCAGTATTTTTAGCAAACACCGATATCAGTGGTTTGGATATTAAAGTTGAAACCGTTGATGGCGTGGTTGCGCTATCCGGTGTCGTACCTACCACTGCAGAGCGTGACTTAGCCATCACTAAAGCTGAGTCAATCAAAGGCGTTAAAGGTGTTGCTGCTGACGGTTTAAAAACCAGTCAATAAGACGCTGAGTTTTATAAAATCAAATACTTAATAATTTAAGGTGATTTATGAATAGCGATATTTTTGAAGGTAAGTGGAAACAGTTGAAAGGTAAAGTTAAAACTCATTGGGGAAAACTCACCGATGATGATGTTGATGTGGTTGAAGGCCATAGTCAGTATTTAGCCGGTAAGCTGCAAGAGCGTTACGGCATCACGAAAGAAAAAGCTGAAGAAGAGATTGCTGAGTTCCATCGCAAACTGTAATTCATCAGCTTGAATAAACGGCTTGAGCAGAGTGTTAAAACGCTTTGCTCAAGCCGTTTCTTATTGTGTAGGTCGCGCCTTTAGGCCGACACAGTCTTGCTGGCTTATGCGTGTATTAGCATCAGCAGCGCTGATGTCGAGCTGAAGCTGCGACCTACAGGATGCACATAGCGGTTTATGTTGATGTAGATACTCTGTTTAAGCACAAGCTTTTTTATGCTCTTCGCTGAATAATTTTGATGAATCAAAGGGCGTGTTTAATTTTAAGCACGCCCAGATTCCTGTCAGCATTTTACGCATCACTGCGCACAGTGCTTGCATCTTTTTCTTGCCACGTTGAATCAGCGACTGATAAAAAGCGCGCACATTAGCGTCGTGAGTCGCTGCAGACAAAGCTGGCATAAACAGCGCTGTGCGCAAATAAGAGTTACCTGCTTTGCTTAAGCGACCAGGTTTGTTAATGCTTGTTCCTGATTGCGTTAAGCGCACATCAAGGCCAGCAAAGCGGCTG
>NZ_ATXQ01000013.1 GCF_000421765.1 Denitrificimonas caeni DSM 24390
GTGCGATCAAACCTTTTGTGATTGGCCGTAAAAACTGGTTGTTCTCCAACACCCGCAGCGGCGCCAAAGCCAGTGCTATTCTTTATAGTCTCGTTGAAACAGCCAAAGCCAACGACCTGCAACCTGCTGTATATCTTCAAGCGTTGTTCGAACAACTACCGCATACCAGCGCTGCTCATATCGACTCGCTCTCGCCTTGGAATATCAAACTCAACTAAGCATCGGTATGCTCTAACGAATGATCGCAGTTGTGCTAGGTGTGGGTGTTGTTACGCTTACGGTGTACGAGATTGAAGAAGTGCTTAGCGAGCTAGACGCTAGAGGTGCTTACGCAGATGAGCTTGCACAAATTTTCGCTATTGAATGGTTCCTATTAGATAGCACATTTAAATAGGTTCTGAGGGGTGGCCAACTACCCTTTTACTAAAGGTGAAGATATAGCTATATAAATCAGTAGCTTACCGATTGCACAAATAATAGGGTAAAAAGCAATTATATTGCTTAAGTGTTTGTACTGCCTTGGTTTGCATGTAATATTGTCTAGTGATCTGCCGTAAGGCAGTTTAGAAGGTGGGTATGCCGCTAGCAGGCTTTCAAGCGATGTAATCTGCCGTAAGGCAGCTTTGAATCAATAAGGCCGATCACAAAATCAGGTCAATACGAAGTTTTATGCTTCATAGCTGATGCGGAATCCCACTCCGTATCAGCTCCTTTCAAACTCTTTCTTGTAGAAAAAAATACAATACCGGATACTGTTAAAATATACAGTTATTTTGTTTTGTGAGGCTCCAATGCATGTTTCTCTGATTGCCCAAAGCTACGATGCTGGCTATCTAAACGAGCAAAAATTAGAGATTCCACTGTTCCTTGAGCGCGTTTCCGCGGGCTTTCCTTCGCCTGCGCAGGATTACATTGAGCAAACCCTGGATTTAAATGAGCTGTGCATTAAGCACCCTGCAGCTACATTTTTTGTTCGTGTCGAAGGGTACTCAATGATCGAGGCAGGCATTTATCCAGGTGACATTCTAGTCGTCGACCGCTCAATACAAGCTGAACATGGCGATATTGTAATTGCGGGGTTACATGGAGAGTTCACAGTCAAAGAGCTGGAGCTAAGGCCAAGTGTGCGTCTAGTACCGCGCAACAAGGCTTATCAAGCAATTGAGATTACCGAGGGCAGCGCTCTCGATATCTTCGGCGTGGTGACTAACGTGATACGTCATATACGCCGTAAATCTTCAGCCAAAAATGAGTAAGGTATTTGCGTTAGTAGATTGCAATAATTTCTATGCAAGCTGCGAAAAGCTATTCCGTCCCGATCTCCGAGACACTCCTATTTTAGTGTTATCCAACAACGATGGCTGCGTTGTTGCACGCTCAAAAGAAGCAAAGAAACTTGGTATCAAAATGGGTGTGCCTGTATTTCAGATTAAGGATCAAATACGGCAGCACAATATACAGACCTTTTCATCCAATTATGCTCTGTACGCTGACCTAAGTAGCCGAGTGATGCGTACCCTCGAAAGATTTTCTCCACGTGTAGAAGTGTATTCGATTGATGAAGCATTTTTAGACCTCACTGGTTTTGGTCCCGTTGTTTCATTGCTTGAGCATGGGCAAGAAATCAAGAAAATCATAGAACAGTGGACTGGTATAGGCGTGTGCGTTGGCATAGCTCCGACTAAGACCCTAGCAAAGCTCGCTAACCATGCGGCGAAGAAGTACCCGGCCACAGGCGGTGTTGTAGACCTGACAAGTCATCAACGCCAGCAAAGACTGCTGGCCATCACTCCCGCAAGTGATGTCTGGGGTGTTGGCAGAAAACTAACCAAACGACTTGAAAACATTGGTGTTAAGACCGCTCTTGACCTCGCTAATTGTTCTCACGCAACAATCCGAAGTCTGTTTTCAATTGTGCTCGAACGTACTGTTCGTGAGCTAAACGGAGAGTCGTGTCTTGAGTTAGAGGAAGTGCCTGCAACCAAGCAGCAAATAATGTGCAGTCGCTCATTTGGTACCAAAATCACAAAGCTGGAGCAGATGCGTGAAGCCATTTCTCAATACACCGCTCGCGCAAGTGAAAAACTCCGTCAAGAAAAGCAGCAAGCCAAGGTGATAACGGTGTTCGTGCAGACCAGTCCTTTTAATGCGAGCCAAGAGGCTTACAGTAACTCGGCTACAGGTGAGTTGATCCTGCCAAGCGATGACACGAGAGACTTAAATGAGCTGGCCATGCAGTTGTTAAAACGCATTTGGCGTGAAGGGTATAGCTACAACAAAGGCGGCGTGATGCTCTCCGACTTCTATGATCAAAACACCTATCAACCTGGGCTGTTTGATGATGTAACAAAGCGTCCTAACAGTACAAAGCTCATGGCAGTGCTTGATGAAATCAATCAGAGCGGACTTGGACGTGTGTTTCTTGCCCGGCAGGGTATGAATAGCGCTTGGAGCATGAAGCGTGAGCACTTGTCCCCTGCGTACACAACTCGCTGGACAGACTTACCAACAGTTCGTTGAGCTTTAGACTAACAACAGCAAAACCTCCATCAAAGACACTTCAGGACGGCTCACAGAGAGTTAAATAGGAATTAATAATGCTTCCCCGCTTCATTAAATCAAATTTCATAGCGTTATCATTAGCGCTGTTTTTTTCTTCGACTGTATTTGGAACAGCTCCAACAACTTTCTCCAAAGCCAAGGTTGTACTGAAAGAACAAATCTACTTTGACCAAAACAGTAATGGTGCTTCTGGAACAATCTACTGCGGCTGTGACTGGGAATGGGTTGGGCGTTCAGGCGGACGAATTGATCCTAAGCGTTGCGGGTATGAAGTCCGAGCGATTCCGAATAGAGGTGAGCGTACAGAAATTGAACATGTGTTCGCTGCAAGCCATTTTGGACAACAACGCCAATGCTGGCAAAACGGCGGACGCAAAAACTGTAACAAAACTGATCCCGTTTTTAATTTAATGGAAGCTGACTTACATAACTTGACGGTTTCTGTTGGCGAGTTGAACGCAGATCGCTCCAATTATAGGTTTGGTGTTCTCCCTAACTCCAAAAAACAGCACGGACAGTGCAGCAGTACGGTTGCCTTCAAACAGCGCGTCTTTGAGCCTAGAGATGATGTTAAAGGGAAGATCGCTCGGATCAATTTCTATATGGCAGATCGTTATGGTTTGCGATTGAGTGACCAGCAGCAGAAATTATTCATAGCGTGGTCTAAGCAATATCCCGTGACTCCGTGGGAATTAGAGCGTGATCGGCGCATTGCTCGTGTAATGGGCCATCACAATGAGTTTGTGACTGGCAAGCGTGCTTGGAGGCTTGGGCATCGCAACAGCAGAGAAGGTATTGCAGGATCAATAACTAGCGACTCAGCTAATTCGTGGGATGTACATATGGCAGCAGGTTAAGCAACTCTTCCGTCAGATTGCGTGGTGCAGGAAATGCCATATCTATATTGAATATGGACTCGATCTGCAGTGTCATGGCGTAATGCGGATTGTCAGCGCTGAGTAGTTGTGCCAGCTTGCCAGGGGAGGGTGTTGGTTGCATAGATCGCCTGTTTAGAGTGGCGACTGCGCTCATATTATCGAGTGCATCGCCTAGGGCTAAATATAATTTTGTCACAATCTATCACTATCTATTTTTACGTACAATACGGTTTTTAGGTAGGTTGTAACTAATTGTATGAGATTTTATTTTGCTCTGTAAGCAAGGCAAGTGATCTGGTCTACAAGTGTCATTAATAGATGTTTGTTTGAGTTTTATACACCCCAATCTATCTTGGCAGGTTGACCTAAACGCAGCCGATGAACAGATATATGAGGTTTAGACAGGCTGAAAATCAAGCTGAGAAAATTACTGGATTAACTATAAATCGGTGGCTAGTTTTACTTTACCACTACATCCAGCAGTCCGTTCAAGCGCTTGGTGAGCGCAGCGGTTTCGATAAATATTATAGTTTTGATACTGCGCCACTGACGTACATGCTGCAAGTATCAAGCAGGTGTGCTAGTTTTTGCCCTGATGGTGCAATACATAAATTTCCACAAGTGTTTTTAGGTTAGTGTCAGTCGTCGTGGTCGTGGGGTTAGGTAGTCGTTTTGCCTCAATCGATCAGTGTTACTCTGGCTATAACGGTAGCTTGTCATATCTAAGCGTTTGGATGCTGCATGCATATAGTAATTCGTGATGGCTGGCTTTTAAAACGTACAATAAGCGGTAGTTATAAGTAATTAAAAGCCAGTTTCGTTAGGGTTTGGGTTTGGGTATATTATGGGGCGGTGTTCAGTTGCCACATCCTGGTTGAGAGGTATCGATGATTAAATCGCCTTCAGTGCGATAACCAATCCTGCCGACCAGAAACGAATGGTTCAGTTGGCTTATGACCATGTCTGATAAGCCGACAGCGCACTTGTCTTGTTCGATAGCATTATCCATGGCGCTTTTAACATTCGGGATTCCTAATGGAAACAGAATTACTGGGTAGGTATCCTCACCTGTAACGCGCTTGCCTTTTATAAATTTAGCAGCGTTAATGTTGTAATTTTTGGTGCTAGCTACCGTCATATCTGCTACGCGTACAGTGCAGCCCGATATGACTACAGCGCTTAAAATTATAGCCAGTGTTAATTTTTTCATGTCCATATCCTTAGGGGTTATTGGCGTTTTGTTGTGCAAGATTTATTTATAAAGGTCCGCCTGCAGGTTTGAGCTCTAATCCAGAATTGGCACTAATTGATAATGTGAACAATTAATGCTCGGAAATTAGAGGTTGGCGGGGCGGTGGAATTCTACAGTAAAAAAGCTGCGACATGTTTGAGATGCAAGTGATTGCAGGGGCGGTTATGCCACTACTTGGTGCGTTAGGAATGATATTAAATAAGTGCGTTTGGTGTGCTTTGCTCGGCTGATGGGTCGTTCTTGCTCATAATGAAGCGAAGGGTCAGTGTCATTGCTCGTCTTGGTCGTAGAAAAGTGGTTGGAGGGTGGTCAATATAGGTCTTTCTAGTGAGACCAGCTTGTGACAAATTTTTATGATTTTTGTTTTGAGCCCGATTTGATTAACGTTAAGTGTCACAAATATATCTATCTAGATTAATGTAATTACTGCCATTTAGTGCGATGTTGGTATTTTATGCATATTTACGTATTTTTATCTAATGCTAGACAGGTAGATATTTCTCCCCTCCTAAGGGATTTAAATCTGCAGCGCAAGAAGCCCTGCCTCAAGCCCAAACCGTGCTGGATCCTTTCCATGTCGTGCGCTGGGCAAGCAACATGCTGGATGAATGCCGCCGGCGTGTGCAACACGACATCCTGGGCCGCAGAGGGCGTAAAAACGACCCGCTCTACAAAAGCCGTCGAACGCTACTAACTCGGATCAGCTACCTGTCTGACGCCAACAAAAAGCAACTGTTCCAGCTGTTTGCAGATGAACACCACCTTGAAGTGGATTGCACCTGGAACATGTACCAACGGGTGGTCAGCGCCTACAACGAGCCGGATCGAGGGCGTGGTAAAAAACTCATGCAAGAGCTTATAAAGATCATTACAGCCCCTGACTTACCCAAAGCGCTCATCGAGGTGAAAGGCTTGGGGAAAACGCTGAAAAAATACGCTCAGAGCATCCTTGCTTACTTCGACCGGCCAGGAACCAGCAGCGGTCCAACAGAAGCTATCAACGGGCGGCTTGAGCACTTACGATGTACCGCCCTAGGCTTTAGAAATTTAACCAATTACATAGCTAGGTGCTTGCTGAAGTCAGGAGGGTTTAGAAATCAGCTACACCCTTAAATGCGAAGAGCCGTCAATGCTATCCAGAGAGATTGCTTGATCTTGGCGAAGGAACTCATTTAGATTAAAGCTTCCAGGCTTCACAAACCGTTCTACAACTTCTTGGAGCTCTTCAAGACCAAATAAAGTGGCAATAACGTCGTTCTCGGAGCTACCGGTATCTTTGGATCCAAGCAGTGAAAATTCTTGTAGGCGATTACGATCAATAAAACAGCTGGTCCAAGTGATGCTTTGAGTAATGGGTTTTTTATCCATTCCTACAAGGGAGAGCGACATCTTCGTCGCTCCTCTTTCGATGTATTGCCTAACCTTAGTTTTGCGTCTATCTGCCTCTTTTATATGTCCTGTGGTGCCATATTCTAATGCCTCACACAACGAAGATTTTCCACCACCATTTGGGGCATAAAATATATTTTTGGTTTTGCTAAATTTTAGATAACTTCCTTTGTCATCGGATGCAAGCTCACCAAACCCTCTAAAGTTTTTCACTTGCAGAGATGCTAATGGACTCAATCCTGAGGGGGCGACCCAATCAAGCTCAGGCTTAGAGTCCAGTACTTTTTTGAAGCGTAAGGCGATACGTTGATAGTCCTTCTCAATCAGATCATCAGCTGCTGTAGTTAAGTAAGACTTGATGTGCTCAGAGTAACGTCCCTTGCTTTTGTTGGCTTTGTACAGACACCAAAAGAGTGCCAGGTAGGCATTGGGTTTGCTATCAAGATTATCTCTGGCAAAGCTTAAAAGGTACTGACTCATCTTGTTCTTTCCCTGATGTTGTGACTGCGTGGACTCTCCAGCTCACCTTGACCGCGCTCGTACTGTTGCTACTGACTTATTCATCTAGCTTTTACCATAATGATTTGCACATTGTTCGTTGTGATAACATCTTAGATAAAGCACAGCCAGTGTTCTAGCTTAAAAGCTGTAGTGAGTTGACGGTTTTGTTACGTCTTTTACAAACAAGGTAGCAGATATCCTGATCAGACTAGAGCAGCTTATTAGGCTGTACTCTACAGTTAGGTAGGTGTGTTAAGGCAGTGTTGAACAAAATAATTTGAGCTTCGACATTGAATCCCCTTGGCTCATTGCAAGCCAAGGGAGTTATGATTGCTGTTATGGCGCGCTAGGCTGCCAGAACATGTCTGCAGCTGAGTGAGCTACACGCGCAAACTTCTCTGATTGCGGTTTATCTTGAAACGCTTGTTCACGCTGATTGTTCATCATACTCATCAAGTCTGCACTACGAATGCTTGCAGTAATCGGTAAGTGAATACCGCTTTTACGGACTCTGCAAAGATTATCAAGCATGTATCGAATAGCTTCTGCGCCATCCAACCATTCTTTTTCAAATAGCTGTAAAGCTGGGCTAAGCACTTCAAAATTCAGAACCTCACAAGACACCAAGCCAGCTGTTGCTTTTTGTACTCCAGCAGGCGTACTCAAGCGTACACGCCCAACCTCATGGAATAGTCCAACGACTGCAGCAAGCCAGCGTTCGTGCTCTGCAAAACATGCAGTTGAGGCATAGACCATCTGTGCAACTTCTAGGCTATGTTTAACCAGCCCACCTGGTTCGCTAAAGTGCCTGTCTTTGCTGGCTGGAATACCAAAAAACAAACCACCAATACTAGGGTTTCCAAGCACTTGATAAGCAAAGTTCTTTAACGTGTCGTACGGGCATGTGTCTAGCCACTGCTGCGTATTTGTGAGTAAGTCTCGTATTGGAACATAGTTATAAGGCAGATGCTCAAACGTCTCGAAGTTATGCAACACTTTTAAGTTTTTACCGATATAACCATTACCTGTTTTATTCTGCTCCAGCGTTAAAGAAACGGGCACCTCACCAGAAACCTCCAAGCATGCGGGGTGATCATCAACATCAAGTCGTAGAGAGCAACTTAGATTTAAATTTGCAAAGCTAACGCTAATACTCGAGTCCTGTGGAGACAGAGCATACAATTTCCTTGCTCGTATACAGCCTGTCACATCAATCGAAGTGGTCATTTCGATGTTATCTAAATAAAATTCAAACTGATTCATTACGCTGCACTCCAGTGGTTCAGTGTTTGCTCTAAGCGATCAAGCAATAACGGCAACATGATTACACCGCACTCATCTTCGAGCGTTAAAATAGTCTCTTTTACAAAGGTTTCTAGCGCTTCAAGGTTGTTGTGCTCACTGCCTTTGCCAATTAAAAAGATGAGCGCGTCTCCCTCAGGGATTTGCATGGCATGCTGCATAGCCTTAGCTAAACGACGATAGGTACTGCCTGTTGGATTAAGCATGTGCGCGCTCCTTTTGTTTCTGATTTGAATTTTTATCAAGTTGCTCTGCAAGCAGTCGCTCCATCGCGGAACCGTCTTGCCGAGTTAGATTAGGTACGTAGCGTGAGTACACACGAAATAACATTTCTGTCGTGGTGTGCCCCATCTGCCGTGCAATCCATTCGGGTGTCTCACCAGCAGCCAGCCATAAGGTGGCTGCGGTATGTCGCGTTTGATAAGGAGGGCGACTCTTTATACCGAGGTGTCGTAATGCTGGGTGCCAAACGCGAGTGGTGATATTTCTATGATCTAGTGGGTTGCCGTCACGATTGCAAAAGACAAACTGTTGTTTACCTGTAATTGCATGCTGTGCTTGCAACGCATCATATACGGGCTGCGATATATGAATTTCACGCTGAGATCCGTCTGTTTTGGTGTAGGTCAAATCACCATTTACAACGGTTTCGCGTACTAGTATTTGGCGACGCTCAAAGTCAACGTACTTCCATTGCAGGCCATCGATTTCGCCTGTCCTCATACCGGTAAAAAACCGAGTGGTGTAATAGGCATGGAAGTCTTGTCGGATGCATGCAAGAAATTGGTTCACTTCATCTAAAGTGAAGGGTTCAACATCTACGCGTTGGATTTTTAACGATTTAACTCCTCGAAAGGGTGAGTTAAACTCATAGCGTTCAGCGGCTTCATTGAGGATCATCCTTATAGGTGTCATCGTCTTATTGATGGTTGATGCTTTGAGTGGGCTGCCTTTTCGTAATGGTTCTTTGGCGAGAGTTGCACGAAATTGCAGTATTTCAGCTTTGGTGATGTCGCTGACTTTTTTATCTCCAAAGGCAGGTAGCGCGTACGCATCCAGCGCATATATCACCGCCGTATGATGGCTATCACGCCACTCCACTTTCTTTTCTGAAAGCCAGGTCTGTGTGAACTCAGCAAATGTGGGTGAAAGATCAGCTTGTTCCTCAGCTTTGATCCCATCCATCGCTTGTTGCTTACTATTAAGCTCGTCAAAAAAACCAGCCTTTTTGCTTGCCGGAAAGTAATTGCGGTAAACAAAAGTTCCTAAGGTGATTTCAGCTTCGATTCGCTCTAGAACTTTCTGCATACGTTTGCGGTGCGCAAGCGTGTCATCTAGCTTGGTGTACTCACGGCAGCGCTGACCTTTGTAACGAAAATCAAAGAACAACAAACCGCTTCTTTCATTAATACTAGCCATCGTCTATTCCTCTTAGCGAATGCCCATCATTAAGGTGTCTATTGCTGGCGCTCTGAACATGTCAGTTTCAATTTTTTCCCATAGGTACAGAATTTTGCGTCCTCCAAATGGGCGAATGTAATGAACTCCTTCTAGCAGCACAGAATCCTTAAGTTGATTGCGAATGGTGCGCGCGTCGTATTTGATGCGTGCTGCAAGTTCTACAGTCGTTAGATAAGTTAATGACATAATCATCGTCCTCAAGTAAAGTAAAAGAATCTAAGGGAGGGTTATTTGCTCTCCTGAAGCACATATTAACCCGCAAAGAATCTTTTGCAAGCTATTTTTAGCTTCAGGAGAGCATTTAGGTCTATTAGAGATGATTAAATGTCACTTATCCCGTTTGCTGGGAGAGAAGAAACTGAAGATTTCAGACGTTGCACGTGATACTGGAATTAATAGAGGTACTATCACTAGGCTGTATCAAGAGACAGCCGTGCGTGTTGAGTTTGATGTGCTAGAGAAGTTGTGCCGGTATTTAGATTGTGATCTGTGTGATCTGCTGGAGCTGATCGAAGAGGAGCAAAGTGCTGAGTAGAAAACTGAAGAGTTTTAACAGTGCGGGATATTTTAGGGTGTTTGCAGCACGAGTTAGCCTAGAAAACGTAAAACTCTGGCGGTGGTCACTATTTTTAATAGATGATAGACGCTAAAAAAGGCTGGTCCCAAAGTGGTCTCAATTTGGTCTCAAACGAAAAACAGCTGTTTTGCGACTATCTAGAGCAAAAGTCATATTTAGCTTGATCGTAATAAATTAAATGTAGAGAAAACGGTTCGGCTGGCTGGGTAATAGGCCAGTAATTTGATAGTGTAAATCGTTGGAGAGGTAGGAGAAATGGCGCACCCGACAGGATTCGAACCTGTGGCTTCCACCTTCGGAGGGTGGCACTCTATCCAGCTGAGCTACGGGTGCAGCGGGCGCAGTATACACAAATATGAATACCGCTGTAAGTAGTGATTTAAGCTATGACTCTCGCCCTCCGAAGGCAGGGGTCGTGGGTTCGAATCCCGCCGAGTGCGCCATTGTCCTTTTCAAATCAATCGCTTAAATATTTCTCTCTTAGCTGACAAGTTTGCAGTTGAGCGCTTCTTGCCAAGAGCAGCACTTAGCCTGTACCAGCTTTAGGGTAACAATCACGAGGGTAACCCCCCTCGAAAAACAGCAGAAGTTTTGTCGTGACCGGTTGAGTACGGCCATGCTAAAAACGGGGTATTACCCTGTTTTGGGAGTGCTGGTGTTTTGGTTGCCGGGTATTGAGGGCTAATGCTCGGTAATGTGGCACCTGACTTCATAAAAATAGTGAATAAAAAATGGCATGTCGCTAACTGCTATTTGCATGGCTGTTTTCTTGGCGGCTTCGCTATCAGTGTTTGGTTTTTTAGCTGTATCGCGGCACGTTGTCTTACACTGCTTTATGGGCTCTGGTTCAAGTGAAATCAGCAACAAGACCATAAAATTCACACCCTTCGGTCGTCGGACGCTCGTTTCTCGCCCTGTTTATTATAGGTGTGGGGCTACCGAAGAATGACTAGATATGTTGCTACGACTGCTAAAAAGCCTGCTTTTTAGCTGCGAGATTATTATTCCGTACTCTCAGAATCAGCCAGCTCCATATAACAGACACGATTACGTCCAGAGTTTTTTGCTTGATACAAAGCTTGGTCTGCATGCTCTTGCACGCTTTTTTCATCATGCCCGTAGAGCAGTGCAGCACCGATACTGATGGTCACGTAAATAGTGTTTGTGTCTGTAATTGTTGGCGTTGCCGATATACGCTCACGAATGCGTTCTGCCAATTGCAACGCCTGTTGCAAGGTTGCTTTGGGGATTAATATCGCAAACTCTTCTCCTCCTACGCGAGCGCTAATGTCACCTTGTCGTAGCGTGTCGCGGATCACTTGAGCTACGTTTTGTATAACTAAATCGCCAACAGGATGACCGTAAGTGTCGTTGACATGTTTAAAATGGTCGATATCGAGTGAGAGTAAAGCTCCCGGTAAACTTAATTGAGTGTGTTTGAGTTCATGTTGAAGAATATCGAGAAAACTACGTCGGTTATGTAGTCCTGTAAGAGCATCAGTCGTTGCTAAAGTCAGCAGCTCTTGCTCTTTTTGTTTGTTTTCGCTGATATCCTGAACAAACCAAGCGCCACCTAAAGAGCTCTGATGATATTGAATCGGCACCCAATCGATTTTAAGTGAGAGTCCAGTAGAATCAGATACTTCATTAAAGTGGCTGTGTATTAGTGCATTGGAGGCCAAGGGAAACCAAGTTATGTGTTCTTGGGTAAGCATGCTTATAAATTCTTCATGGTGTATCCCTATGAGACTCTGTGGATCAGTATCAAGATTAAGTAGCGAACACAGTTGTGTATTTGCTCTAACAATAATGTTGTTTTCGTCAATCAATAAAACCCCAGAAGGTGCGCGCTTGAGTAAAGTATCGACGCGGACTTTGGTTTGCAGTAAAGATTGATTTTGTCTGGTTTGGATGCACACCAAACGCGTAATCCAAAGAGCGGCAAGAAATAATAAAATGGCGCCTAGAAGATTTTGTGCGAGACTTTCTTGGTTGGCGCGCTTCACGGGTGTTAATACGTTTTCTTTGCTTAAACCTAAGCCCAGCGTGACATTAAAATCTGGAATGCGATGCCAAGCATAAATCCTCTCTGCATTATCAATGGGCGATACCGCCGTATAAGTCCCGCTGCTTTTGTCTTTGTGCTGAAGAAACTTGCGTTCGATGAGCACTTTTTGCTTAAGTGCTGCGCTCAATGCATGAGTGCGAGCAAGATAGTGACCGTCATTTAATACAAGAAATACTGTGTCATCATGACTAGGAAACACAAGCTTAAAGGCATCTGACAGATGTTCTGCAGAGACCGATGCGATTATGACGCCTGAAAACCTCCCATCTTTAAACATGCTGTGACTGAATTGTACCGTCCAGCGCTTAGTCAATATGTTTTGTACGGGTGCGCTGATGAAAAAACTTGGTTTTTGCTCTTGCGCAAGGGCTTGGAAATAATCACGTTTAGCAACAGACAATTGAGGCAGAGGTTGGTCTTGTTGTGTTTGATTATCAAAAAGTAAATGACCTTCAGCATCGGTAACGGCTATGACGTCGAGGGTACCTTTGAAAATACCATCTTGAGCCAGGTCGATCAGTTTTTGAAAGGTTTTTTCATCATGATTGATCCAGTGTTCAACCAGGTGGCCTACAACAAAATGAATACTCAGTAACTGAGAATGTACTTGCGTGCTGAGTGCATGTGCAGCTTGGCTCGCACGTAATTTTGCTTGCAGTTCCGCTTCGTCTAGATGGTTTTGATGAGAGGCAATGAAACGCAGCCAGTAAATGATGAAAATAGCCAAAAATAGAAGCCATGCTAAACCTAGGCTTTTCCAATGACCAATACGCTGATGTATTTTCGTTAGCATGCCTAATCTCTTGAAAAAGTGTTCACGGAAAGGATGAAATACTTCAGCTTTTCATTAAAAGCATTGAGAGAGATGGCTTGTATGGAAGTAAATTATAAATGGCCGTAGATCTAAGTAAGTTCATCTCCTATAAAAATTATACCGTAAAGGCTATGTGCCAGCACAGATTGAGTTCAGCGAATGAGTTGTTTAACCGCTAATTGTGTTAAGGAATCGATGGATGGCTGCAACCACTTGAGTTGCGTCGATACCTATGCTCGCAATGGCTTCGTTTGCTTGAGGTATGGTTTTTATGAGGGTTAAAAACGCTTGAATGATTTTCAGGTTCTAGAGCGGCTGGGTGGAGGTAGGATGCACAGGTTGTGAAAATGCGCTGATGGGTATGAGGCTGTGTCGTGAGGAATTTTAGAGATGTAAGTCGAGCTTAACTGGCCCTATAGCTGATATAGAGCCAGTAAGCTGAAAGATGTTGTAACTCAGCTAGCGTAGTAGCAGTTGTTAGGATTTAAGTTGCTCCAACAGCGCTTCATCATCCAACCCCGCGCCCCAGCCATTTTGATGCACCAAATCTTCCAGTGGTAAGCGTGAGCGCCAACCTTTGGCTTCGAGTTCGGGCTGATCGAGGAATTCGCTGACGTAGCCCATGCATAAATAGGCGAGCGGATAAACGTGATCGGGCAGATTGAGAATATCAGCCAGGGTATCTTGATCAAGAATACTCACCCAGCCGATGCCAATCCCTTCTGCGCGCGCCGCCAGCCACAAATTTTGTACTGCCAAGCAGGTGCTGAACAAATCCATTTCGACAATCGAATTGCGCCCCAATACATGGGTGCCGCCACGGCTGCGGTCGCAGGTGATGCATAGGTTGAGCGGGCTTTCGATAATGCCTTGCAGCTTTAAACCGCGATAGGTGTGCTGGCGCTCGCCGCTGTAGTTGTCTGCGGCTTTGGCGTTTTCTTCATCAAAACTGGCTAGCACCTGCTGGCGGAGCTCAAGACTGTCGATCAGAATAAAATCCCAAGGCTGCATAAAGCCAACCGAGGGCGCACGGTGCGCGGCTTTGAGTAAGCGCGCTAAGACTGGGCGCGGAATCGGGTCAGGTAGAAACTGTGAGCGCACATCGCGACGCTCATAGATAGCCCGATAAAGACCTGCGCGTTCTTCATCACTAAAGGGACGATTATGATCGGTCATGGTGCTGTGCTTGCTCCGCAATCAGTGGATGGATTCAACCCTAGTAGATCACGCAGCCAGTCCGTGTCTAAACACTGCTCCACTTGATCGGCCAGACGGTCCAGCTGTTCAAGGCGGTGCTGTTGATAGTCTACTGCGTTGTCTGCGCTATCTAAGCCGGCCCATTGCAGCAAGGCATCGCAGGCGGCAGGCTGGTCAAAAATACCGTGGACATAAGTGCCAGCGATTTGGTTGTCGGCACTGATAGCACCTTCATGGTTGCCATTGATGCAGGTCAGTGGCCGCAATAATGCATGGCCTTGACTGACGCCATTGTGCATTTCATAGCCGCTGAAGACGGTACGGGTTGTTGGGTTATGACTGTCTAGCAGCAGAGTACCCTGTACTTCTTTGAGCTGTTTACCGGCAACCATTGTGGTGGTCATGGCCAGCAATCCCAGACCATCCGTGCTGCCTGACTTGCCTTCCAAACTATCAGGGTCATCGACGCGCTCGCCTAGCATTTGAAAACCGCCACAGATGCCCAGCACCTTGCCGCCGTAGCGCAGGTGTTTAGCGATGGCTTGCGGCCAGCCTTGTGCTTGCAACCAAGCCAGATCGGCGCGGGTGCTTTTGCTGCCGGGCAGAATAATCAGATCGGCTGGCGGAATCGGCTGATCCGGGCCGATAAATTGCAGATTGACCTTGGGGTGCAGGCGTAACGGATCAAAATCATTGTGATTACTGATGCGCGGTAACACCGGCACTATAACGTTGAGCGCGTCAGTTGTACTGGAACCGCTGGTGCCAATGCTGTCTTCAGAGTCAATCACTAAACCTTGCAGATAAGGCAAAACACCCACAACCGGTTTGCCGGTGCGTTCGCTCAGCCAGTCCAGCCCAGGCTCGAGTAGGGCCAGGTCACCGCGAAAACGGTTGATGATAAAACCCTTAGTGCGCGCCTGTTCGCTTGCGGACAGCAAGTCGAGCGTACCAACCAACTGCGCAAACACGCCACCGCGATCAATGTCGCCGACCAGCAGCACAGGGCAATCGGCGGCTTCGGCAAAGCCCATATTGGCGATATCGTTGGCGCGCAGATTGATTTCCGCCGGGCTGCCAGCACCTTCGGCGATGATCACATCATAACGCTCACTTAGCGCACGCCAGGCCGCCATCACTGACTGCATAGCTTCAGCTTTATAAGCGTGATAATCCAGCGCATCCATGTTGCCATACACTTGCCCACGCAAAATCACTTGCGCACCGCAATCACTGTGCGGTTTTAGCAGCACCGGATTCATATCGCTGTGCGGCTCAATCCCACAAGCCAACGCATGCAGCGCAGTAGAGCGGCCAATCTCGCCGCCATCCACAGTCACGGCACTGTTGAGCGCCATATTTTGCGGCTTGAAGGGTGCGACAGAAACGCCTTGACGCGCCAGCCAGCGACATAAAGCCGCCACCACCGTCGTTTTACCGGCATCGGATGTGGTGCCCTGAATCATCAAGGTGATCATTTACAGTTCAATACCTTTTTGTGCCTTGATGCCCTGATCTTTGAACGCGTGTTTAATAGCGCGCATGTCGGTGACGGTATCGGCGATGTCGATCAACTCTTGTGGGGCGTTACGACCGGTGACCACCACATGCTGCATTTCGGGACGGGCTTGTAAGTCGTCGAGCACGCGGTCTAAATCAATGTATTCGTACTTTAAGGCAATGTTGAGTTCATCCAGCAAAATCAGATCATAGCTGTCGTCTTTCAGCATGCCAGCGACGATGTCCCATGCGGCGTTAGCGGAGGCAACATCCTGCTCGCGGTCTTGGGTATCCCAGGTGTAGCCTTGGCCCATCACGTGATAATCGACATTGGGTAGCTTGCTGAAGAATGCTTGCTCACCGGTACTGAAGGCACCTTTAATGAACTGCACGATACCGACTTTCATGCCGTGCCCCAGCGCTCGCGCCACCATGCCAAAGCCGGAGCTGCTTTTACCTTTGCCAGGACCGGTCAGAACCAGCAAGATGCCTTGCTCTTTATCGGCGTTGGCAATGCGCTCTTGCATGATTTTTTGTTTAGCGGCCATACGCTTGGCGTGGCGCTCAGGGTCTTTAATACGATCATGCATGGGTATTCTCCTGGTTGTTATCGAATGTTAGCGGCTCGCCCTTAAAGATAGCGGCAATCAGCGCTGGTGCAGAAGGGAAGTAGCTGTAAAAGAAACTCGCCATCAACCCTTTATTGCAGAAAACGGCCTCAGCACCGCTGCCGGCTTGTTTGCGTGTAAGCGTTGCGGGTTGCCACGTTGTTTCCAGCGTGGAACGATGAAAGGTATGGCCTCTTATCTGGCCGTCTTGCGTATCTAAACTGTGCAGACCTATACCTTGCAGGCGTTTTGCGATAGCTGCGCGACCTGGAATCAACCCTAGTAGCGGGTAGACGATGCCCTCTTTATCCACCAGTTCCTCAGCACAGGCCATCAGACCGCCACCCTCGGCCAGTATCGGCTTGCCGGCCTGATAAAAGGCGCGAATGGCTTCCAGCATCGGAATGTTATTGGCCAGAGTACTGGCATGGAGTTCGGAGTAACCACCTGGCAGCCATAGGGCATCGGCTGGCGGTAGCTGGGAGTCGAGCAGCGGGGAAAAGTAATCCAGCTCAGCGCCCATCGCTAGTAGTAACTCGGTGTTGGCGCGATAGATGAAGCTGAAGGCGGCGTCACATGCAATGGCAATCCGAAATCCGGCCAGCAAAGGTCCTGGCGCAGCAGCGGGTTCGGCGGCGGCGATAGTTACCGCTTTTGGCAACTGATCAAGGCCAGCATCTTTGAGCACTTGCGCGGCGTCATCCAGCTGTTGATCAAGGTTGCCAAGCTCTGACGGCTGCATCAGGCCGAGGTGTCGATCAGGAATGTGCATGGCGTCGTTTCTGGGAATCGCACCTAACAGACGGATACCTGCCGGTAGCCCTTCTTTGAGCATGTCTGCATGGCGAGGGCTGCCGACTTTATTGGCAATCACGTCATATACAGGCAGCTCTGGATCAAAACTTGCGAGCCCCAGCACCAAAGCGCCAAATGTCTGCGCCATGCCACCAGCGTCGATCACTGGCAAAGCAGGGATACCCATCAGCTTTGCTAGGTCAGCACTGGATGGATCGCCATCGAACAGCCCCATCGAGCCTTCAACCAAAATAAGATCAGCGTCTTGCGCAGCCTCAGCTAAGCGCCAGCGACACTCGTCTGCTCCGGTCATCCAAGGGTGTAATTGATAAACAGGGTAGCCGGATGCAACCTCCAGCACCATTGGGTCAAGATAATCTGGGCCATGTTTAAATACCCGTACTTTACGCCCCGCATTGCGATGCAGGCGGGCCAACGCAGCGGTTACCATCGATTTACCCTGCCCAGAGGCAGGGGCGGTAATCATTACTGCTGGTACAGATCGAGTCATAGGTTCACCCTTCTTATCATTATTGGCCGGCACACACAGGGACAAACACCGGTGCGCCATCGACCTCTACAGTTATCAGTTTTTGGCTATACAGTTGCTCAAGAGCAGACGGTTGTAGCATTGTTTTGGCCTCACCCCAACAAGCATCACCGTTGGTGTATAGGAGTAAAATATGGCTGCACCAACGTGCGGCGAGGTTCAGGTCATGCAGACACATAAACACTGTTTTGTTTAAGGTTGCCTGATCTCGAAGCAGGCTCATGACTTTGACCTGATGGTGCAAGTCCAGATGGTTAGTCGGCTCATCGAGCAACCAAATATTGGGGTCTTGAGTCATCAAAGTGGCAATTGCGACCCGTTGACGCTCACCGCCGGATAAGGTGCTCAGCAAGCGCTCGGATAAATGATCCACATCCATCGTGGCCAAAGCCTGTTGCGCACGCTGTAAGTCTGTTGCTTGCTCGCTTTGCCAAGGCGATAGCCAAGGGTGACGGCCAATCAGTGCGGTTTCCAATACGGTGGCAGGAAAGCTGTCTTGGCGCTCCTGAAACACTAAGCCTAACTGTCGTGCAATAGCGCGGCGTTTGAGTTCGATTAATGCTTGGTTATTCAAGAAGACTTGGCCGCTACGCGCGGGCAGCAACCCCGCTAAGGTATGCAGTAAGGTGGTTTTACCAGCGCCATTGGGGCCGAGCACGCCCCAGACTTGTCCCGACTCAATACAGATGCTGAGCGGGAAACCGTCAGCGCGACTCGGTACATTGATGATCAGATCACGGGTCTGCAAGATACTCATCAGCGGCTCCGGTGCAGTAAATACAGGAAGGTGGGTACCCCGAGTAAGGCGGTAATCACGCCAACCGGCAGCTGCTCGGGTGCAATCACCGTGCGCGCCAGAGTGTCAGCCAATACCAGCAAGATGCCACCGGCTAAAGCACTGGCCGGTAAAATAATGCGTTGATCGTTACCTAGCACCAGTCGCAGCATGTGGGGCACGATCAGTCCGACAAAACCGATACTGCCAGCCGTGGTTACGGCAGTTGCGGTCAGCAGGCTGGCCAGTAGGTAGATGGTCCACTCCAGCGGACGCACTGATACGCCGAGTGCGGCGGCCTGCATCGAGCCGCGCGCCAGTACGTTCAGATTACGGGCAAGTGGCATAATGACAGCGATGGCTAAAGCCAGCACCAGCAACGCCGGCCAAGGCGTGCGGGCGTAGGACACGTCGCCCATCAACCAATACAGCATGCCGGGCAGCTTGTAAGAGGGGGTGAGAGCCAGAATCAGAGTAATCACTGCGCCCCAACCGGCGGCAACCACTACGCCGGTCAGTAGCAAGCGCGAGGCCGTCCAGCTACCGGTGCCATGCGCTAGACCAAACACCAATACCGTGGCCAGCATGGCTCCGGCAAAGGCTGAGCCAGAGATCAGCAACGCGCCCATTCCGCTCAACATAGCTAACAGTGCCCCTACCGCAGCACCGCCGGATAAACCCAGTACATAAGGATCGGCGAGAGGGTTACGCAATAACACTTGCATCAGTGCACCGGCCACAGCCAATAAGCCTCCGGTGGCAAAGGCGGCGAGGGCGCGCGGTAGACGCAGCTCCCATACCAGAGTGCTGTGCAGCATGCTGCCTTTACCCTGAATGACCGCCCAGAGCTCTGAGGGTGGGATGGTGACACTGCCGATTGCTAGAGCCAATACGGTAGCGACCAGAGCAATGACGCTGAGCGCCAATAAAGAGCGCATCATCGGGTCTGCGCCTGTGTTAGTGAAAGTCCAGCAGAGTTATCAACGGTCACGGGCAATATCCAGTTTTTGACAAATATCTCGACTGGCTTCCAGCAGTCTGGGCGTTGGTCGTGAGATGGGTGATGCTGGCACATAAAACAGGTTGTTGTTAGCCACGGCACGCATCTTAGGATAGCTTTTCCAGTGATCCAGTTGAACGTCGCGGGCCCCTTCAACACTGCCGGTCAGAATGACTTCAGGGTCTGCTTCTAACACAACCTCAGGGCTGATGCGCGGCACCAGACGCGGCATATCAGCAAACACGTTGACACCACCACACAGCTGCAGCACTTTGCCGATTAAATGCTCGTTATTGATCGTCATCAACGGCGTTTCCCAGACCTGATAAAACACCGAGATGGGTTCAGCGTGGCGGTATTGCTCAGAGAACACAGCAATATCCGTGCGGAAACGTTCGGCTTCAGCAAAGCCTTCGGTTTCTGTGCCCGCCAGCGTGGATATTCTTTCGATTGCGCTAGACACTCCGTCAAAAGTGCGCGGCTCAATAGCAAATATCGGTAGGCCAAGTTCTTGCAATAGCTCCATTTGTGCAGGGGGGTTACCGGTAACCCAGGTCACAATTAGATCGGGTTTAAGTGCCAGCAGTGCTTCCACATCGATTCGGGTGTGGTTGCCAACCAAGGGCAATTTGCGCGCGGCCGGCGGGTAGTCGCTGTAGTTAACACCAGCAATAACCTGGTCACCGGCACCGGCTGCAAACGTCAGTTCTGTTGCGCCGGGCGATAGCGTGGCGATGCGCTGGGCTGCAGCTGTTAGACACAGCTGTTTGCCAGCGTCATCTACAGCGCAGCGTTGCGTCTCGCTGGCGGCGAGCGGATGTGCCAGAACCCCGAGTAGCAAGCCTAGGGTGATTTTCAAACTCAGCCAGCGAGAACGCATACTTTTATTCCCTTGTTTGCGGTGGATTAGAGGTCGTAACGGAGCGTCATCATGCCAGTGCGGCCTGCTGCGATATAGTTAAGATCCTTGGATTTTATCGCTGTTGAATACTCTTTATCCAATACGTTAGCGAGCGTCAGACGCGTGCTCCAATTTGGCGTAAATTTCCAACCAGCGCGAAGGTCTAAGGTTGCAAAGCCACTCAACTTGTTTTTGTTCGCGGCATCATCATAACGATCACCTTCAGCAATCACTGAGCCGCCAATTACAAAGTTTCCGATCGTTTTATCCAAATCAAAGCGCGCAGTTTGCTTGGTGAGACGTCGCAGTTGCTTACCCGTTTCACGGTCTTCTGGGTCCATATAGGTCAGTGCGATAGCAGTGCGCCAGTCATTGTGCTCGTATCCCAGCGCCAGCTCTGTTCCACGAATGCGTGCTTTATTAACGTTGACAGGTGTACTAGCACCGTTAATTTTTTCATTTATGATCAGGTCTTCAACGTCCATTTGATACACGGCCAGATCCCAGAACCATTTTTCATAATTGCCGCTGGCGCCCAGCTCAAAAGTTTCTGACTGCTCAGGCTTCAGATCAGGGTTACCTCTAAAGCTCGTTGGTGTTGAGGCAGGGTAATAGAGGTTGTTAAAAGTAGGCGCCCGAAACGCGGTACCGTAACTGGCACGAATGCGATGAGAGTTATCAAAGCTATAGCCTAATGCGAGGCCGCCGGTTTCTTTGGTGCCGTACGCTTCATTATCATCACTGCGCAAACTGAGTTGTGCATCAATGTCAGCAAAGTTCATCCGTAACTGGCTGAAAACGGCTTTATTTGTTCTGCTGGTTTCGTTGAAGTTTATATTGCTGTTGATCTCGTCCTGTTGAAACTCAGCACCAGCAACTAATTCGTGGTTACTGTAAGAGAAGGTGTTCTCCCAGCGGGCTTGACGCAGACGTGTATTGTAATTGTTGGTACTGGTCGCCGAGAATGATTTCTCATCATCCCGTGACTCAGACAGCTGAATGCCGCTGCGCCAGTAGTCATTGACCGGGATCGTCAGCCCAAGACCGATGGTGCGGATGGTGTAATCGGTGTTGCCGCCCTCGTACTCAGTGTTTCCTTGCGACTGCAACAGCATAACGCTGGCTTCACCACCGTTATCAAAGTCGTGAACAATCCGACCTAGTCCAGCAGTATTACGGAAGGCTTGGTTTTCACCGTCCTCAACAATTGCGGTGCCGTCCGTTTCTTTGTGCAATCCACTTAAGCTGAAGCGGGTATTGCCAGAAGTGCCGGATATACCTGCGCTGGTTTTTTGTGTGCCAAAGTTACCTGCGCCTGTTTCTATCCAGCCGCGTTGTCCGAGCTTCGGATCTAGGGTAAAGGCCTGAACCACACCGCCCATCGCATCTGCGCCATACAGGGAACTGCGTGAGCCACGTACCACTTCCACGCGCTGGATGAGGTCGGTTGGAATGAACTGCCAAGGCGCGCCACCACCAGTGGCTGAATGAACTTTTACACCGTCAAGTAAGAAAACCGTACCAGCGTTCTGCACACCACGAATATTGACATTGGTTGATTTGCCGAAGGAGCCGTTACCGGTCACATTAATGCCGGGTTGGCCACGCAACAGTTCGGTAAAATCAGCCGGTGCTTTCGAGCGAATCGCTTCTTCGTCAATCACCGTAATAGACGACAGACTCTCACCCACGGTTTTAGGACCGTAGGTACCAGTCACTACTACGGGGTCTAATTGCTTAGGGGAACTGTCTTGAGCCACGGCGATGGATAGAGGGCTCAATAGACAAGGAATCACCAGCGTTGTGGTGATGAGGCGGAACACGTTCATAAAACTCACTTGCAGACAAGCCACACTCACCCGTATGGCTGATAGTAAAGGTGCTGCACAGGGAGGCGTGCTCGACCCATAGTTAGGCCAGAGCGGTATAGCAGGTGGGGAAATCACTTAAGAACGACAGGTGTTTACCCACCGCAACTGCCCTCCGCAGCGTTCGGTGTGTTAACAGGCCGGTCTCCGGACTTGTGAGCTTATAAACTGATCAGCAACACCTTCCCATGCTTGCGCACAGTGGCATGTAACGTCGCCAATCACTCACTTACCGTTGCGGGGGCAGTGCCGGATTTTAACCGGCTTCCCGTTTCATTGTGCTAACCCTTAACACGCTAGCACAACACCTGAAAACGCTGGCGCAGGCTAGCAAGGTGCTGTTGTTGGGTCAATCATTAATCGCCCAATTGTGCGGGCAATGCGCTCTGTAAACGCTGCCATTGTTGCTCATCGGCCGCCAGGCCAAAGCGCAACATGCCAGGCTCGGCAAAGGATCTGACCAGCACGCCTTGTGCGGCTAACTGTTCAGCCAACTGTGCGGCAGAGTCGAGCTGAACAGTTTGAAACAAGGCCGTGCCGCCCAGCGGTGAGAGTCCAGCGCTTTGTAATATATGGGCTAAGCGCTGTGAGTCAGCCAGGAGTCGAGCGCGCGTCTGAGCTTGCCAGTCTAGATCCTGCAGCGCTTGCGCCATCAGATAGCGTGCTGGACCACTGAGCGTCCAAGGCCCCAATAATTTGCGTAAGGCTTGCACAATAGTGGCATCGCCAAGCACAGCGCCGGCACGCACGCCGGCTAGGCCATAGAACTTACCCAGCGAGCGCAGAATCAGCAAACCCGGTAATCCACTGTGGGCGCACAGGCTGAACTGCGGCGTGCTGTCGATAAAGGCTTCATCGACAATCAACCAACCGCCGCGTTGCTGCAGGCGGGCATGCCAGCGCAATAGTGTCGCTGTAGGGATCCGTTCACCGGTGGGATTATTAGGGTTAATCCACACCAATACGTCCAACTCATCCAGCCAGCATTCGTCACCTTCGGCATGGATGTGTGCGGCGCTGATCGAGACAATTGTGTGTCCAGCCTGTCGCCAATGGTAGGCATGTTCTTGATAGCCGATAACGGGAATGCCGACGCAGCAGGGCTGGCGCAAACGGGGCAGCGCCATAATCGCCGCTTGGCTACCGGCCACCGGCTCGCAATCTGCATGGGCGGGAGCTGCGTAACTGTCACGAATGATCTCGTTCAGCCCATCATCGGCTTCTGGTAAGCGCTGCCATAGATGTGCAGGAATTTCGGGCACAGGCCAGCTGAGCGGATTGATGCCGGTGGATAAATCCAGCCAGTGCTGGCGAGCAATTCCCCAGCGTTTAACTGCCGCATTTAGGCGTCCACCATGTTCAAGTATCATGTTGTGAATCCCATAGTCCAGAGCAAAAGTGTTATCAGCAAAATTACGCCCAGCCACAGCCAGACACCATGCTGTACCAGATTAATGGCGGCCTTGATGCTGCCGGCATCAGCCGCTTGTGTGCCACCTAAAAGTGGGCGCTGTTTGATCCCCGTCGGATAAGGCGAAGGCCCGCCAAGTCGTACATTTAGCGCACCGGCACCGGCTGCCATCACCGGACCAGCATTAGGACTGTCCCAGTGCGATGCTTGCCTGCGCCAACACTCTAGCGCCAGTTTGCGCTGACCGAGCAGCGTGTAAGTCAGGGCGGTGAGGCGCGCTGGCAACCAACCCAAGATGTCGTCCAATCGCGCGGCGGGTCGACCAAAATACAGAAAGCGCGGATTTCGATAACCCCACATCGCATCCAGCGTGTTGATCAGCCGATGCAATACCACACCGGGAATACCGCCGATTAGAAACCAAAATAAGCTAGCAAACACGGCATCAGCGCCGTTTTCCAGCATCGATTCAGTCGCAGCAGCCGCCACGCCTCGTTCATCCAGTGCGCTGGCTTGGCGACTGACAATACGACTGACTTGCTCTCGGGCAGCGGCCAGATCACCGCTGTGTAACGGCTCGGCAACCGCCAGCCCATGTTCGCTTAGACCTCGCAGCGATAGCGCCAGCCACAGCACAATGGCTTGCGTGATTAGCAGCCAAAAACCATCGAGCAGCTTAGAAAGCCATACGGCTACGCCGAGTATTGGCAGCGTCACCAGCAGCAGCGCCGCCGAGCCTTTTAGTATGCTCTGCCAAGGGCGTGCAGAATGGGTGTTGAACTGCCTTTCTATGGCCGTCACCATGCGCCCAAAACCGACCAACGGATGCCAGCGCGCTGGTTCACCGAGTATACGGTCGAGAGTTAGCGCAAGGGCGCAGACAATAAAAGAGACAAATAACGACACCGCAGGTCCTTAACGAAAACACAGAATCAGGCGCGCAAGCCTACCTGATTCTGTTGAATTGTAGGTCAACATAAATACGAACAAGGTACGGCATGCGCATATCGTCCTTGCTATTTTGCTGCGCTAAAAACGCCAAGCCTACGCATGACGTACTTCCGGGCAGATGTTAATCCGTCGATGAGCCCATCCCGGGCTCAACTCCGGCGCTCGCCATCCTTGGCTCGCTCACCACATCCACCCTGAAGCACTCGTTGATCATCTGTAGGGTTTGCTCTTTTGCAGTTCCAGTCAGCTGCACACAACGGAATGTCTGCTTTAAAAGAGTCGTACTACGCGCTCAAAGTCAATATCACTGGTCAATGAGTATCTTGTTCGTATCACGATCAGCGGAGCCAGGGATGGCGCAGCCCCGAATCGGGTCAGGATGACCCGTTGAGGGAAAAGCGATACGAACAAGGTACGCCATGCGCATATCGTCCTTGCTACTTTGCTGTGCTAAAAACGCTAAGCCTGTGCATACCGTACTTTGAATTAAGATGCTGTCGTTGGCGTGGCCAGCTCATACAGGGGCTACCTGTTGAGTCATCAAACCGCTGCGGGCAGGCTGCCTGCGCTGCCAAAGCAGCTGTAGGGCTTGCGCTGTTGCGATGCAGATCAGACATGCAGATGTACATTTGTTTAGGTCAGCAGAGCGCCGGTAGGTCGTTTATTTATGGACGACAAAGCCAATCCTGCTGGCACCACTGTCGCCCTAAAGTGGCGACCTTGTATGTTAGTCAGTAACGATTATTCGTTAAGATAAGAGCAATTTACTGGGGAAGCCGTGGCGACCTTGAGGCAGTTTACTGACCTCGTATGTAGAGTGGCTCCCCGCCTCTTTGCTGATCTCGAAGAGTATCCGGAAGCTCAAAAAGAGACTTCGCATATGCAAGGTTGAGAGGCAAAAAGTGCGAGGTCGGGGAACCGGTAAGTATTATTACTGATTAGCTTCGAGGATTAAAGGCATGAGTAGTTTTGTTGGCATTGATATTGGTGCAACCGCGCTCGAAGTAGTGATTCGCAAAAACGATAAAAATGGCGCTGTAAAAAGCTACCAGCAAACACCAAAAGACCAT
>NZ_ATXQ01000014.1 GCF_000421765.1 Denitrificimonas caeni DSM 24390
TCATGGTCTTTTGGTGTTTGCTGGTAGCTTTTTACAGCGCCATTTTTATCGTTTTTGCGAATCACTACTTCGAGCGCGGTTGCACCAATATCAATGCCAACAAAACTACTCATGCCTTTAATCCTCGAAGCTAATCAGTAATAATACTTACCGGTTCCCCGACCTCGCACTTTTTGCCTCTCAACCTTGCATATGCGAAGTCTCTTTTTGAGCTTCCGGATACTCTTCGAGATCAGCAAAGAGGCGGGGAGCCACTCTACATACGAGGTCAGTAAACTGCCTCAAGGTCGCCACGGCTTCCCCAGTAAATTGCTCTTATCTTAACGAATAATCGTTACTGACTAACATACAAGGTCGCGCCTTTAGGCCGACATCGTCTTTCTGCTTGTTATTTAAACAGCGGTCCTGAACGTGTATTTAAACCTTTCGCCAAACGGTCATACAGCACCACATTCACCGTGGCTGCTAAATTCATGCAGCCATTAGTGGGGACATAAACGACATCTTCACACCAGTCGCGAATGTCTTTATCCAGCGAACCATCTTCTGGGCCGAAAATATATAAGGCGCGATCAGGATGAGTGTATTCAGGCAAAGAGCGTGCGCCTTCAACCAGTTCAATGGCGACCGGCGTACAGCCTAAAGGTAAAATTTTGCGCAGGTCATCAATGTTAATCAGCGGCACATCTTGATGGACTTTCTTGGTGTCAGTGATGAAATCTTTGGCGCGATCATAGCGTGTGCCAGTGTAAAACACGCTATTGACGCCATAACAGCCTGCTGCACGCATGATAGAGCCAACATTGGTTGGAGATTTGGGGTTGCTTAAAGCAATGCAGCTGTAACGACGATTGGCCACGAGACGCTCACTGGTTTTAGCTGGATACCGCAATACGGGTTTTGTATAACTCGGTAGTGACAGCACAATTAAATAAAAAGGCCGAGAACTGAGTCTCGGCCTAGGCGCTAGATTAACACAGAGGTTAAGCGATGCTTAAATCTCAACCGCTAAGCTATCGGCGATTTTCTTCTGCCACAGAGCAGGACCGGTAATGTGGACTGACTCACCTAGGGTGTCGACCGCAACAGTCACGGGCATGTCTTTGACTTCAAACTCGTAGATGGCTTCCATCCCCAGTTCAGCAAAGGCCACCACGCGCGATTTTTTGATCGCTTGGGCAACCAGGTAAGCCGCGCCGCCGACAGCCATCAGATAGACAGCTTTATTGTCTTTAATCGCTTCAATAGCGATCGGGCCGCGCTCGGATTTACCGATCATACCCAGCAAGCCAGTGGTTTCAAGGATCTGACGAGTAAACTTATCCATTCGCGTTGCCGTCGTGGGGCCTGCTGGGCCAACCACTTCGTCACGCACTGGATCAACAGGGCCGACGTAGTAGATAAAGCGACCTTTAAGATCAACCGGTAGCTCTTCGCCTTTGTTGAGCATATCAACCATACGTTTGTGCGCAGCGTCGCGGCCAGTGAGCATTTTACCGTTCAGCAAAATGGTTTCGCCGGGCTTCCAGCTTTGCACATCTTCGGGCGTGATAGTGTCGAGGTTAACGCGGCGCGCGGAAGGACCTGCTTCCCAGACGATATCTGGGTAGGCGTCCAATGGTGGAGCTTCCAGCACAGCAGGGCCAGAACCATCGAGAACAAAGTGCGCGTGACGTGTCGCCGCGCAGTTTGGAATCATACACACCGGCAATGAAGCCGCATGGGTTGGGTAATCCATGATTTTTACATCAAGTACCGTGGTTAAACCGCCCAGACCTTGTGCGCCAATCCCCAGTTGGTTGACCTTTTCGAACAATTCTAAACGCATTTCTTCAATGCGGTTTTGTGGTCCGCGCGCTTGCAGTTCATGAATGTCGATGGATTCCATCAGCACTTCTTTCGCCATCACTGCAGCTTTTTCAGCTGTACCGCCAATGCCAATACCGAGCATGCCAGGTGGGCACCAGCCTGCGCCCATTTCTGGAACGGTTTTTAATACCCAATCAACGATTGAGTCGGATGGGTTGAGCATGGCCATTTTCGATTTGTTTTCTGAGCCGCCGCCTTTGGCTGCGACATCAAACTCAACGGTATTGCCTGGCACGACAGAGTAGTGGATCACAGCTGGCGTGTTGTCTTTAGTGTTGCGGCGAGCACCGGCTGGATCAGCCAAAATGGATGCACGCAGAACGTTTTCTGGCAGATTGTAAGCACGACGCACGCCTTCGTTGATCATGTCATCGAGACTCATGGTCGCACCATCCCAACGCACATCCATACCGACGCGAACAAAGATCGTCACGATGCCGGTGTCTTGGCACAGCGGACGATGGCCGGTTGCACTCATGCGCGAGTTGATCAAAATTTGCGCCATGGCATCTTTAGCCGATGCGGATTCTTCACGCAAATAGGCTTCGTGCATGGCTTTAATAAAGTCGAGCGGGTGGTAATAAGAAATAAACTGTAACGCGTCAGCAACGCTTTGGATCAAATCATCTTGCTTAATAACGGTCATGAAACGCTCCTCTAATTTGACGGGAACATCAAGTGCTTTTAACCAGCAGACTCGGTGTAGATGAGCAGGCAGTGAATACGCTAAAACAGGCTTAACGCGCAGTGCATGTGCTTTTAGGGCGCTAAGTATAGCGCGCATCACTGTCAGGCGAACAGTCGCGCGCTATCGACTATGGTGGCAGGCTTGTGTTTACTGGGTTTTTTGCACCTGTTGAGCTTGGATCAAGTCGCTCAATTCTTGATCTTTTTGCAACCAAAGCTGGTTGACCCATTCTTGGAATTCAGCGCGGTATTGCATGTCCTGATCATAACTTTTGCCAAGAAACTGCTTTGGGATCGGCATGATCTGAATGCGCATTACGATGCGTTTGATTTGCCCGCTGAGTACATCCCACAGCGTAGGTCGGCCTCCTGGGTAATAGATGGTGACGTTGACTAAGCCATGTAACTGTTCACCCATGGCATCCAAAACGAAGGCAATACCGCCAGCTTTGGGCTTGAGTAAGTGTTGAAAGGGCGAGTTCTGTTGTTGGTGTTTTTCTGGAGTAAAACGTGTTCCCTCGAGAAAGTTAAATACTGAAACAGGGTTGGTTTTATAGCGCTCGCAGGCTTTGCGTGTGGTGGCTAAGTCTTGGCCTTGTTTTTCCGGGTGCTTGGCTAGGTAAGCTTTGCTGTAACGCTGCATAAATGGAAACTCCAATGCCCACCAACACAGACCAATGACCGGCACCCAAATCAGTTCTTTTTTCAAAAAAAACTTAAGAAAGGGTAAACGTCGGTTGAATTGGTACTGCAGCGCGAGAATATCCACCCAACTTTGATGGTTGCTCGTCACCAGCCAAGAGTGGGTCATATCAAGCTTTTCTAAGCCTTCGACATCCCACTCGATCGGTTGCACCGCTTGCATCCAAAAACGGTTTACAGAAATCCACGATTCAGCAACCCAGTGCATGATAAAACGTATGCCGCGCTGGATCGGAGTGAAGGGCAGAACTAATTTTAATAGAGCCAGAATAAACAGCGGCCAGCACCAAAATAAGGTGTTGGTAATCAACAGTACTAGCGCGATAGAGCCGCGTAAAAACGGAGGGAGAACGTGCAACATAGGAGCAATACCCCAAAATAATGCGCTAAGCGCAGCAGAAACACATGTTGTTTTATTATTATGGTTATCGTTTCTGCGTTGGAGTGCAAGTGTTACGTGAGACTACAGAGTCACTGTGCAGGACGCAGCAGTGACTCCTGAGCCTGTGTTGCTTAAGGCATATTGGCTGCTTGGATCGCAGTGAGAGCGATGGTGAAGACAATATCGTCAACCAAAGCGCCGCGTGACAGATCGTTTACAGGCTTGCGTAAGCCTTGCAGCATCGGTCCAACACTGATCACGTTGGCGCTACGCTGCACCGCTTTATAGGTGGTGTTACCGGTGTTTAGGTCTGGGAAGATAAACACCGTAGCACGGCCGGCAACCAAGCTGTCAGGCGCTTTCGAGCGACCAACACTTTCGATACTAGCAGCGTCATATTGCAGTGGGCCATCAATCGGCATTGCAGGATTGCGTTCACGTGCAATGCGGGTGGCTTCACGTACTTTTTCAACTTCAGCGCCAGTACCTGAGTCTCCGGTTGAGTAGCTGATCATCGCCACTCGTGGATCAATACCGAAGGCTTGTGCTGATTCGGCGCTTTGCAAAGCAATTTCCGCAAGCTCAGTGGCATTTGGATCAGGATTCACCGCGCAGTCGCCGTAGACCAAAACTTGATCAGGCAGCAGCATAAAGAAGACCGAAGACACCAAATTGTAGCCTGGTGCGGTTTTGATCAACTGCAAAGCAGGGCGAATAGTGCTGGCGGTAGTGTGTACTGCGCCAGAGACTAAACCGTCCACTTCATCTTCTGCGAGCATCATGGTAGCCAGGACAACTGTATCTTCCAGTTGCACATTAGCCAGTTGCGGGGTCAAGCCTTTGCTTTTACGCAACTCAACCATTGGCGCGATAAAGCGTTGACGAATGGACGCTGGATCAATGATTTCTAAATCAATCGGTAGCTCAATGCCTTGTGCTTTAGCAATCGCGTGTACTTCTTCAGGCTTAGCCAGCAATACACAGCGAGCAATTCCGCGTTTTTGGCAAATTGCCGCCGCTTGAATGGTGCGCGGCTCATTACCTTCTGGTAACACGATGCGCTTGTTTGCTGCTTGCGCGCGCTTGACCAGTTGATGACGAAACGCCGGTGGAGACAAGAGCAGTTGGCGTACTGTGCTGCAGCGTGCAGCTAACCAATCTTGGTCGAGATGACCCGCAATGTACTCAGTCACGGCTTTGGCGCGTTCGGTATCGCTAATCGGGATGCCTTTGTACAGACGGGTCAGGTTGTAAGCCGTATCGTATGAACCGGTTGGTACGCTCATTACCGGTAAGCCGCCTTTTAGAGCGCGCTCACCAATATCCATGATGCTTGGATTAGGCGTCAGATCGCCGGTCAATAATAAACCGGAGAGTAAAACACCATTCATTTCAGCCAAGCTCACCGCTAAAATAATATCGTCACGATCACCTGGGCAGACGACTAAAACACCCGGCTGCAGTAAAGGTACGATATTGGCCACAGTGCGCGAGCATAAAATTACTTTCTGTACGCGGCGCTGCTCAATGTCACCTCGGTTGTGTATTTTTGCTTTGATCAATCCTGCAAAATCACTGGTGCGAGCATTATTGAGCTCTTCTTTGGCGGTAATGCAGCCAATTAAGTGCAAATCGCCTTTGCGCAGTGCAGGCAGATGACTTTTCAAGCGCTCAATAAAGCCAGCGATGGGTGATTCAGTCACTTTGTTAATAATCACACCGAGCACTTTTGGATCTTTAGTGCCGCCAAACAGTTGCGCTTGCATTTCGATACGGTCAGACAGCTCGTTCAGATCATCACTGCTTGGTGCGCTAACCAAAATCACTTCGGCATCAAAAGTCTTAGCAAGGTGCGCATTGATACGCTCGGCATAGTTAGCTTGGCGAGAGGGCGTCATGCCTTCGACAATAATAATGTCGTATTCCGCTTGAATCTGCTGGTGCATACTGACGATTTCTTCCATCAGTTGATCCAACTGACCATTACCGATCATGCGCTCAACATACGCCAAAGACAGTGCTTTAGGCTGACGAATACCGTGAGTTGCTTCCATCAGAGCGCTAGAGCGCTCAGGACCCGTATCGTCTGAGTGCGGCTGGGCAATGGGCTTGAAAAAACCAACTTTTAGGCCTGAGCGCAGTAAGGCTTGGACAACACCTAAACTGATTGACGATAAGCCGACACCGAAACCGGTTGGAGCAAGTAAAAATGTATGCATGAATCAAGCGTCCTGTATTAAGCGTGAGCGTCGATCAAAGCCAGTGTTTCAACAGCGATCTGGCGTTCTTCGTTGGTTGGGACAACCAATACACGCGGATGATTGTCAGCGCTGATGATACCGCCTACGCCGCGAATACACTTCAGGTTTGCTGCTTCATCCAGTTTGAAATCAAATAAACGCAAATAATCTAGAGTTTTGCTGCGTACTAGGCTGGCGTTCTCGCCGATACCACCGGTGAAAATCAAACCATCCAGCTTTGGCAGTGCACAAGCCATGCCCGCTAATGATTTAGCAAGGCGGTAGCAGAACACTTCAATTGCCAAAGTGGCACGCTCATCACCTTTTTCTCGTGCTTCAATCAGGGTGCGCATGTCGTTGGATAGACCAGACAAGCCCAGTAAACCACTTTCTTTGGTCAGCACTGTTTCAATACGCTGTGTGTCCCAGCCTAGTGTGCGTGATAAGTGATTGTGCAGACTCGGGTCAACATCACCACTGCGCGTGCCCATCACCAGACCTTCCAGTGGAGTTAAACCCATGCTGGTGTCTAAACTCTCACCGTTAACAACGGCGGCAGTTGAACAGCCATTGCCTAGGTGGGCAGTCAACCAGCAACTGTCTTCAACCGGTAAACCTGTCATGGCAGCGGCTTTGCGGCTGACATACATGTGGCTGGTACCGTGGAAACCATAACGGCGAACATGGTGGTCAGTGTACAAGTGCTCTGGCACCGCATAACGATAAGCATGTGGAGGCATAGTTTGGTGGAAAGCAGTATCAAACACAGCCACTTGCGTCAGGTCTGGATACAGTGAGATTGCCGCTTCAATACCAATTAAACCAGCTGGGTTGTGCAAAGGAGCTAATACCGCGGCACGACGAATCACATCAATGACTTCGCGGTTAAGTGCGGTTGCTTCAGTAAAGTGCGCGCCGCCATGAACAACACGGTGACCAATACCGGTCAACTGGCCGTGGCTGGCTTTTTGTACTAAAGGCAGTAAACGTGCAAAGGCTTCTTTGTGGTCTGCGCCATGTAACTGTGTAACATGCTTCTCGTCGTCCAATTGCCAGTTTAAAACCGCTTCGCTGGTGCCTAGACGCTCAGCCAGACCTTGAATTAGAAACTGCTCTTTGTCTTCATTGACGAGGGCGAACTTAATAGAAGAACTGCCGCTGTTGATAACCAGTATATTTCGAGACGACATTTAAAATCCTTTAGGTATATATAAGAGTAATGTTGGATACGGCCGAGCATTACCAAGAAAAGGCCGGATCATTTATAAGGTTTCCCAATCTTCGTGCGCCAGGTAGAGAGAGGTCAAGCAAGCATTGGTCTATTTATTCTAAAGTCGCATTACGTCGCAACTGCAGGTAAACTTTCGCTTACATTCATTTTGATAAAGGTTTTTATTTTATGCTGATCGCCAATCAACACGTTGTCGCCATTGACTACACGCTCAGTAACGACGCTGGTGAAGTGATTGATAGTTCTGCTGGTGCAGAGCCGTTGGTCTATTTGCATGGTGCAGGCAATATCATTGCTGGTTTGGAAAAAGCATTGGCCGGTAAAGCGGTCGGCGATGAGCTGGACGTAAGCATTGAGCCAGAAGATGCTTATGGTGAGTACAGCGCTGAACTGATCACTAATCTGGGTCGTGAAATGTTTGAAGGTGTTGATCAACTGGAAGTGGGTATGCAGTTTCATGCTTCTGCGCCGGATGGTGGCATGCAGATTGTGACTATCCGTGACATCGATGGTGATCAAGTGACTATTGATGGCAATCATCCTCTGGCCGGTCAACAACTTAACTTCAAAGTTAAAGTTGTGAGTGTACGTGCAGCAAGCGAAGAAGAACTTGCGCACGGTCATGTTCACGGTGAAGGTGGTCATCAGCATTGATGGTTTGACTCAGTGCATGATTGATCACAAAGGCACCTCAGGTGCCTTTGTTGTTTATAGTGACTTTGCTAATGACTGCACTGTTATGCGTCTTGATTATCCTTCTCTATTGGGAGTCTGCGCTGACAGTGCTATATTGCCGCATTTCCTGCAGGTGCAAAAAACTGCAGAAAACTAGTGTTTCAGCAACTTAATCGTATTTAGCGGGAGTTTAAATGTCAGTTGACGATGCTTTCGCCGTAGCGTTAAAAGGCGTGACCTTTCAGCGCGGCTCGCGGAAAATTTTTGATAATGTCAGCATCAGCTTTCCACGAGGCAAAGTGACTGGCGTGATGGGACCGTCGGGTTGTGGTAAGACCACATTGCTGCGATTGATGGCGGCACAACTAAAGCCTGAGAAAGGTGAAGTGTGGGTTAACGGGCAGAATTTGCCGACGTTATCGCGCAGCGACCTGTTTGATATGCGTAAACAATTTGGCGTGTTATTTCAAAGCGGTGCGCTATTTACTGATTTAAATGTGTTCGAAAACGTTGCGTTTCCATTGCGCGTGCACACCGAACTGCCTGATGAAATGATTCGTGACATCGTCTTAATGAAATTGCAGGCCGTGGGTTTACGTGGTGCGATTGATTTAATGCCAGATGAGTTGTCGGGCGGAATGAAGCGTCGCGTGGCCTTAGCGCGAGCTATTGCTTTAGATCCAGAAATTTTATTGTATGACGAGCCCTTTGTTGGACAAGATCCAATCGCCAAAGGCGTCTTAGTGCGGTTGATTCGTTTATTAAATGATGCCTTAGGCATTACCAGTGTGGTGGTCTCGCATGACTTAGCTGAGACGGCGAGCATTTCTGACTACTTATATGTGGTCGGTGACGGTCAAGTATTAGGCCAAGGTTCGCCAGACGAGTTAATGAATTCAGATAACCCGCGTATTCGTCAGTTTATGCAGGGTATTCCCGATGGGCCGGTGCCGTTTCACTTTGACGCCCCGGATTATCGCGACGACTTATTGGGAGGTCGTTAAATGGCGCGTCAGTCGTTATTAGATCGTATCGCGTTGTTAGGACGTTCTGGCTTGAACATTGTTCAGGCCATGGGGCGCTCGCTGATTTTTCTCTGGCACGTATTGATTGGTCGAGGTGGCGCAGGTGCTGGCATGCATCTGCTGATTAAACAGTTGTACTCAGTCGGTGTCTTGTCGCTGGCTATTATTATCGTGTCGGGCTTATTTATCGGCATGGTATTGGCGCTACAGGGTTACAGTATTTTAGTGGACTTTGGTTCTGAGCAAGCTGTCGGGCAGATGGTGGCTTTAACTCTACTGCGTGAGCTGGGGCCGGTTGTTACCGCGCTATTGTTCGCCGGTCGTGCAGGCTCTGCTTTGACTGCCGAAATCGGTAATATGAAATCCACGGAACAGCTGTCCAGTCTAGAAATGATTGGCGTTGATCCGCTTAAATACATCATTGCGCCACGCCTCTGGGCCGGTTTTATTTCGATGCCTTTGTTGGCCGCGATTTTCTCCGTCGTCGGTATTTGGGGCGGGGCGATGGTTGCTGTTGATTGGCTGGGCGTCTATGAAGGATCGTACTGGGGTAATATGACCAACAGTGTCGATTTTTATGACGATGTACTCAACGGCGTAATTAAAAGTGTGGTGTTTGCTTTTGTGGTGACTTGGGTTGCGGTATTCCAGGGCTATGATTGCGAGCCGACCTCAGAAGGTATCAGTCGCGCCACCACGCGCACGGTGGTGTATGCCTCGTTAGCGGTGTTGGGTTTGGACTTTATTTTGACTGCTTTAATGTTTGGAGATTTCTGATGCGAATCCGCGCCGTAGAGATTAGTGTAGGTGTGTTCTTGTTGGCAGGTATGCTGGCGTTATTACTGCTGGCTTTACGAGTCAGTGGCTTAACCGTTGCCAACAGTACTGACACTTATAAACTGGTTGCCCATTTTGATAATATTTCTGGTCTCACCACGCGTGCCAAAGTAACCATGGCAGGCGTTACAGTAGGTAAGGTCGTCGCGATTGACTTCGACACCGAAACTTACACCGGCAAAGTCAGCATGGAAGTGCAGAGCCGGGTCAATAACTTACCCACTGATACCACTGCTTCGATTTTAACTGCGGGTTTGCTGGGCGAGAAATACATCAGCTTTAGCGTCGGCGGTGAAGATGAAGTATTGAAAGACGGTGATGTGATTTATGATACGCAGTCATCTTTGGTTCTCGAAGAGCTGATTGGTAAGTTTTTAATGAACAGCGTTAATCAGGAATAGTTATTATGTTTGCCATGTTACGTCATGCTTTATTTTTTGCTGCGCTAGCCTTTACTGGCATTAGCGTTGCAGCAACAGATGCGCGTACGGTGGTTGAAGAAACCACCAATAATTTGCTGGCTGATCTAAAAGCTAACAAAGAACAATACCGAACTGATCCAGCTGCTTTTTATAATGCAATGGATTCGATTTTGGGCGAAGTAGTTGATGCTGACGGCATTTCCAGAAGCGTAATGACAGTGCGTTATTCACGCCGTGCAACACCCGAACAGATGCAGCGTTTTCAAGAAAACTTTAAACGCAGTTTGATGCAGTTCTACGGTAATGCCTTGCTTGAGTACAACAATCAAAGCATTCGCGTACTGCCTAACAGCATTGCGCAAGGATCAGATCGCAGCGAAGTGCGCATGGAAGTGACAGATCACAAAGGTGTTATCTACCCTGTGTCTTACACCATGGTTAAAATTAAAAATAAGTGGATGATGCGCAACGTTATTATTAACGGCATCAATGTCGGTAAACTATTTCGCGATCAGTTTGCCGAAGCCATGCAACGTAATGCGCAAGATCTTGATCGCGTGATTGATTCTTGGGTCGAAACGGTCGCTAAAACACGCGCCGCTCAGGAGGATGCGTGAGTAACGACAGTGTCACTTTAGAGGATGGCGTACTGCGTATTCAGGGTGTCTTGGATTACCGCAGCGGTCCGTTATTACGCAAGCAAGGCCAAGAGCTGATTCGTAGCAGTAAGGCTGATAATTTAGAAGTGAACTGCGCCGCTGTCGAGAAATCCAGCAGCGTCGGCTTGGCTTTATTATTGGCTTTTATGCGCGATGCTGAGCAGGGCGGTAAAACCGTTAAGCTCACCCATCTACCGCTCGATATGCAAAAAATTGCCGAGGTCTGTGGTTTGACCGAGATACTCAATATCGCCCCCTAATGGGCTTGTGCGATACCGAATGAATTGATGCAAATAAAGCGGCTGTAACTCAGGCCGTTGCTAATGAGGATTACTATGCAAGCTGTAGCAGTGAAACAACTGTTAGAAGAGAAACTCTCGAACACACAAGTTGAAGTGGAAGGCGAAGGCTGCAATTTTCAGCTTAATATTATCAGTGACGAGTTAGCGGCCTTGAGCCCAGTTAAACGTCAACAGCAGGTTTATGCAGAAATTAACCCATGGATTGCTGATGGCAGTATTCATGCGGTTACAATGAAGTTTTTTACTCGCACGGCTTGGGCCGAACGCTCTTAAAGCAACCAAACGAGACTCTAATGGATAAGCTAATTATTAGCGGAGGTCATCGTTTAGACGGTGAAATTCGTATTTCAGGTGCTAAAAACGCCGCACTACCGATTCTTGCTGCAACTTTGTTGGCCAGCGCGCCTGTGACTGTGTGCAATTTACCGCACCTGCACGATATTACGACGATGATTGAGTTGTTTGGCCGTATGGGCATTCAGCCGGTGATTGATGAAAAACTCAGTGTTGAAATCGATCCACGCACTATTCAAACCTTAGTGGCGCCGTACGATTTGGTGAAAACCATGCGCGCATCTATTTTGGTGTTGGGTCCGATGGTTGCGCATTTTGGCGAAGCTGAAGTGGCCTTGCCAGGTGGTTGCGCAATTGGTTCGCGTCCAGTGGATTTACACATCCGCGGTTTGGAAGCGCTGGGTGCAGAAATCACTGTAGAAGATGGCTACATTAAAGCCAAAGCGCCAGAAGGCGGTTTACGTGGTGGCAACTTCTTCTTTGATATTGTCAGCGTAACCGGTACCGAAAACATCATGATGGCCGCCACTTTGGCGAAAGGCCGTACTGTTCTTGAAAACAGTGCGCGCGAGCCAGAAATTGTCGATTTGGCCAACTGTCTGATCGCGATGGGTGCAAAAATTCAAGGTGCTGGCACTGATACCATTATTATTGATGGTGTTGAGAAACTGGGCGGCGCAACCTACAAGGTGATGCCAGACCGTATCGAAACTGGCACCTACTTGGTGGCAGCAGCGGTGACCGGCGGTCGCGTTAAGCTCAAAGACACCGATCCAACCATTCTTGAAGCGGTGCTTTCGAAGCTACAAGAAGCCGGTGCGGAAATCACCACAGGTGAAGACTGGATTGAGCTGAACATGCACGGCAAGCGTCCTAAAGCCGTCAGCGTGCGCACCGCACCTTACCCAGCTTTCCCAACTGACATGCAAGCGCAATTTATTGCCTTGAATGCTTTGGCTGAAGGCACTGGCACCGTGATTGAAACCATCTTTGAAAACCGCTTTATGCATGCGCTAGAAATGCAGCGCATGGGTGCGAAAATTCAAATTGAAGGTAATACAGCGATTGTCACCGGTATTCCACAGCTAAAAGCTGCTCCAGTGATGGCAACTGACCTGCGCGCTTCGGCCAGTCTGGTTATTGCGGCTTTAATGGCGGGCGGCGATACCCTGATTGACCGTATTTACCACATTGACCGTGGCTACGAATGTATCGAGGAAAAAATGCAACTCCTCGGTGCGAAAATCCGCCGAGTACCAGGCTAGTCTTATGTTAACTATTGCACTTTCAAAAGGTCGGATTCTCGACGATACCCTGCCGCTTTTAGAGCAGGCAGGTATTGTGCCGACGGAAAACCCAGAAAAGAGCCGCAAATTGATTATCCCAACCACGCGTGATGATGTGCGTTTGCTGATCGTGCGCGCTACCGATGTGCCAACTTATGTTGAGTTGGGTGCAGCGGACTTAGGTGTTGCCGGTAAAGATGTACTGCTTGAATACGGTGGCCAAGGTTTGTATGAGCCACTCGACTTGCAGATTGCTAAATGCAAGTTGATGACCGCTGGTGCGATTGATGCACCTGAGCCTGTTGGCCGTCTACGCGTGGCTACCAAGTTCGTCAATGTTGCCAAGCGTTACTATGCTGAGCAAGGTCGTCAAGTTGATATCATCAAACTGTATGGCTCGATGGAACTGGCACCGTTGGTTGGCTTAGCCGATAAGATCATTGACGTGGTTGATACGGGTAACACCTTGCGTGCCAACGGTTTAGAGCCGCAAGAATTGATCGCGCACATCAGCTCACGTTTAATCGTCAATCGTGCTTCGATGAAGATGAAACACGCTGATATTCAAGCGTTGATTGATACCTTAAGTGCTGCGGTAGGCGCACGACACTGATTGTAAAGTGTACCGGTGTGCATGCTGATGCACGCCGCCTATCTGCGTCATAGCCGAATTGATCGGGTGCCCGCGCAGAAGGTTTGCTAGTCTGGCGGCGCCCGAATGTTTGCTTATTATTGAGGCCCGCTATGACTGCCGCGACTATGATTCGACGTTTAAATGCCCAAGATACAGATTTTAATGCCGCACTTGATCAACTACTGAGCTGGGAAAGTGTGTCTGATGCCAGCATCAATCAACGCGTGCTGGATATCATTGATAATGTACGCAGCCGTGGCGATGCCGCGCTGATTGATTACACTCGCCAGTTTGATGGCCTTGATGTGGCGCAGATGAGTGACTTGATCCTGCCACGCGAGCGTTTAGAGCTGGCGCTGACGCGGATCACCCCTGAGCAGCGCGCTGCGCTAGAAACCGCCGCCCGCCGTGTGCGCGAGTATCACCAGCATCAAGTACAAGACTCATGGCGCTATACCGAAGCTGATGGCACAGTGTTGGGTCAAAAAGTCACGCCGTTAGATCGTGCTGGCTTGTATGTGCCAGGTGGTAAAGCCTCTTACCCATCATCCGTGTTAATGAATGCGATTCCTGCGAAAGTCGCCGGTGTGCGTGAAGTAGTGATGGTGGTGCCAACGCCGCGCGGTGAAATCAATGAATTAGTCTTAGCTGCTGCCGCCATTGCCGGCGTTGATCGCGTATTTACCATTGGTGGTGCACAGGCTGTGGCCGCTTTAGCCTATGGCACAGAAAGCGTGCCGCCCGTCGATAAAATCGTTGGCCCTGGCAATATCTATGTCGCCACCGCCAAACGCCACGTGTTCGGTAAAGTTGGCATCGATATGATTGCTGGCCCTTCAGAAATCCTCGTGGTCTGCGATGGCAAAACCGATCCAGATTGGATTGCCATGGATCTGTTCTCGCAAGCTGAGCACGATGAAGATGCACAGTCGATTTTACTGAGTCCTGATGCAGACTTTCTAGGCCGTGTTGAAGCAAGCATGCAGCGCTTACTGCCGACCTTAGAGCGTGAAGGCATTGCTCGTATCTCTTTGCGCGAGCGTGGTGCTTTGATTCAGGTGGCTGATATGAATCAGGCCATTGAAGTGGCCAACCGCATTGCTCCAGAACACTTAGAGTTGTCGGTGGAAAACCCAGAAGAATTATTGCCGCAGATTCGTCATGCTGGCGCGATTTTTATGGGCCGTTACACCGCAGAAGCTTTAGGCGATTATTGCGCAGGACCCAATCACGTTCTGCCAACCTCTGGCACAGCGCGCTTCTCGTCACCGCTGGGCGTTTATGATTTTCAGAAACGTTCGTCGATTATTTACTGCAGTCCAGAAGGTGCTTCTGAGTTGGGTAAAGTGGCATCGGTGCTGGCGCGTGGTGAGTCCTTGACCGCGCACGCGCGCTCAGCTGAATATCGCATTAAGGCCGATTAGCACGCACAAAGGCCGCTCATATCAGCGGTGATCGAGGAATAATGTCGTCACACACAAGGTGACGACTGACTCAGTTTAGGAGCGTTACACGTGAGTAAGTTTTGGAGTCCTTTTGTTAATAAGCTGGTGCCTTATGTGCCAGGTGAACAACCGAAGATTGAACGTTTAATCAAACTCAATACCAACGAGAATCCTTACGGACCCTCGCCCAAAGCTCTGGTTGCGATGCAAGCACAAATCAGTGATGACTTGCGTTTGTACCCTGACCCAAATTGTGATTTGCTCAAGCATGCAGTCGCCGACTACTACTCAGTTGGTCCTCAGTATGTGTTTGTCGGCAACGGTTCTGATGAAGTGCTGGCGCATGCCTTTCATGGTTTATTTCAGCACGGCAAACCGCTGTTATTCCCCGATATCAGCTATAGCTTTTATCCGGTTTATTGTGGCTTGTACGGCATTGAGCAGCAGCCTGTCGCGCTGGATGAAAACTTCCAGATTCGCCCGGAAGATTATCAGCAGCCCAATGGCGGGATTATTTTCCCCAATCCAAACGCACCAACAGGTTGCCTGTTAGAGCTGGATAAGATTGAGCAGATTCTTAAAGCCAATCCTGATTCAGTAGTACTGGTCGATGAAGCCTATATTGATTTTGGCGGCGAGTCGGCAATCAGCTTAGTGAAAAAGTACGACAACCTGTTAGTGACACAAACCTTATCCAAGTCGCGCTCATTAGCCGGTTTGCGTGTTGGCATTGCCGTCGGCCACCCTGATCTGATTGAAGGTTTAGAGCGGATTAAAAATAGCTTTAACTCCTACCCATTGGACCGCGCGGCAATTGCCGGAGCAGCGGCTGCTTTTGCCGATGCCGATCACTTCCACAGTACCCGTAATAAAGTCATTGCCAGTCGCGAGTGGGTTGTTGAGGCTTTAACTGCGTTGGGCTTTGAAGTGCTGCCGTCTGCGGCAAACTTTGTCTTTGCTCGTCACCAGAGTCGTGATGCGCAAGAGTTGTCAGCGCAACTGCGCGAGCAAGGTGTGCTGGTACGCCACTTTAAACAAGCGCGGATTGATCAGTTTTTACGAATTACTATCGGCACCGACGAGCAGAATCAGACATTAGTTGATGTCTTAAAAGACTGCATTTAAATACCGCAGCTAACTGAGTTAGCGCGTTTTATGATTAAGGGGTGAGCCATGTACAGTGCACAAAATTTAATTTGGATCGACTTGGAAATGACCGGGCTTGATACCGATAATGATCTGATCATTGAAATGGCCACCATCGTCACTGATAGCCAGCTCAATATCCTTGCAGAAGGCCCGGTGTTGGCGATTCATCAATCGGATGAGGTGTTGGCCGGCATGGATGAGTGGAACACACGCCAACACGGCGGCAGTGGTTTAACCCAGCGCGTACGCGACAGTCGTGTCACTGAAGCAGAAGCAGAAGCTGAGACCATCGCTTTTTTAGAAAAGTGGGTGCCAGCTAATGCCTCGCCTATTTGCGGTAATAGCATTTGTCAGGATCGCCGTTTCCTACACCGCCACATGCCGAAGCTAGAAGCCTATTTTCATTACCGTAACCTGGATGTCTCGACCGTCAAAGAGCTGGCCGCACGCTGGGCCCCTGAGATTCGTGATGGCTTTAAAAAAGGTGAAGCGCACTTAGCGTTAGCAGATATTAAAGAGTCAATTGCTGAGTTGCAGTATTACCGTGAGCACTTTATTCGTTACTGATGACTGCAGCGTCACTTGCCGAAGAAAAATATTATTATTCTCACCAAACTAAGACCTTTGGCTAATTTTTCTGTACTATAATCGCAACATGGTGACGCCCAATACAGTGACATATCTGCTTGCGAGCACTTGCAAAACAGTCGGAGTGGTACTTTGTGGTATTCTAGGTGACCGCTCCGTCACAGCTAAGCAAACGACGCAGAGCTACTATAATAAAGAAACAGGACCTAAAAATGGCTGCCTACGAAATACTGATTGCAGATGACCACCCATTGTTCCGTAGCGCATTGCGTCAAGCGCTAACTTTGAGTTTGGGTAGTACTGTTCGTTTAGTGGAAGCAGAAAATATTGCTGAGCTAGAAAGTTGTTTACAAGAAAAATCAGATTGGGATTTAGTACTACTGGATTTAAATATGCCAGGTGCCCATGGTTTTTCTGGTTTGGTGTTACTGCGGGGGCAATACCCACAGATTCCAGTGGTGATGATTTCAGCACAAGAAGAATCAATGGTCATGGCGCGTTCACGAGAGTTTGGCGCTAGCGGCTTTATTCCAAAATCCAGCCCACTAGAAGATATTCAAAAAGCCGTGCAAGTGGTGCTTGATGGTGACGTCTGGTGGCCAGCGCAAACTGCAGCAACAGCTGCAGTGACAGCAGAAGAAAAAGCCGCCAGCGCAGGCTTAGCCAGCTTAACGCCACAGCAGTTCCGCGTGCTGACCATGGTGTGTGATGGTTTGCTTAATAAGCAGATTGCTTATGACTTAAATGTCTCTGAAGCAACGGTTAAAGCGCACGTTACGGCGATCTTCCGTAAACTCAATGTACGCACCCGTACTCAAGCTGCGTTGTTATTGCAGCAGATGGAGTCGATTCCGCAAAGCGAATAAATCCTCGCGCAGCAGTATGGTCTTAGTCGCTAAGGCTATACTGCTAACAATGCTGATCATTATTGCAATTAGGTATCTATGTCGCCATTTAAAGGCCAATCCGGTGTACGCCGTATCATTAATGCTACCGGCTATTCGATGGCGGGTTTGCGCGCCGCTTTTGTCGGCGAGGCCGCTTTTCGCCAGTTGTTGTTACTCAATATCATCTTAATTCCCATCAGCTTTTTCTTGCCGGTCACCCGTGGTGAGCAGGCGTTGATGGTCGCAGTGTGCTTATTGTCACTGATTATCGAATTGTTTAACTCAGCCATTGAAGCGGCGATTGATCGAATTTCTTTAGAGCGACATCCCTTGTCGAAAAACGCTAAAGATATGGGCAGTGCTGCACAGATGATCGGCATGGCAACCATTGCTGCCGTTTGGGCAATCATCCTGCTCGGCTAATCAAGCCTTTTAGAATTACTCCTTTACCGCGCTGACACCAGCCAGTGTGGTAAATGATGTATCTTTTGCCGTCAGTAAAAAATCCTTCATAAAAGCAGCATCGAGCATATCGGTGCGCACTGCTGCGTACAGGGTCGAAAACAAACCCTCTGCACCTAAGCGACGTGCGCTGACGTAGCCTTTTGAGGTGTACTCATGCATCGCCCAATTAGGCAAACAGCAAACGCCACGGCCGCTGGCGACCAATTGCATCATCATCACCGTCAGCTCTGAAGTGCGCACTTGGGCAGGCTCGATATCGGCAGGCACTAAGAAGTGGTTGAAAATATCTAAACGATCATGCTCGACAGGGTAGATGATCAGAGTTTCTTCACGTAAATCTTCGGGCTCAATATAGGCTTTCTGCGCCAGTGGATGCTGCTTCGCCACCGCCAATAAGGCTTCATAAGCAAACAAAGGGATGTAGCTGATACCGCTCAGCTCAATCGGATCAGAGGTGACGACTAAATCCAAATCGCCACGCGCCAAAGCCGGCAGCGGCGCAAAGGAAAAGCCAGAAGCCAAGTCTAATTCCACTTCAGGCCAAGCATCGCGAAACTGATCAATCGTCGGCATCAGCCACTGAAAACAACTGTGGCATTCAATCGCCATGTGTAAGCGTCCAGCCGAGCCGCCTTGCAAGCGGGCGATATCTCGCTCGGCGCTGCGCATCAGCGGCAAGACTTCATCGGCTAGCCTGAGCAAACGTAAGCCTGCGCTGGTAAAACGCACCGGTTTGGTTTTGCGCACAAACAGTTGCATGTCGAGACGGTCTTCCATTTCTTTGAACTGGTGCGACAACGCCGATTGCGTGAGGTGCAGGCGTTCTGCTGCCTCGACTAAGCTGCCGGCATCGCGCAGCGCGCCGAGCGTCTTGAGGTGACGAATATCGAGCATGCAAATTCCTTAAGTGGCTACATGAGTAAAACTATTGATGATCAATAATATTCTGAGATTGTCTCATTCGCACTAAGTGTTGAGAATAACTCCAGATATTTTAAAGGAGAACTCGCATGGCTGTAGCACATAACTTAGGTTTCCCCCGCATTGGCGGCGATCGCGAACTGAAGAAAGCAGTAGAAGCATACTGGAAAGGTGACATCACTGAAGATAACTTGCGTCAAGTTGGCCGTGAATTGCGTGCTAAACACTGGCAGTTACAGAAAGACGCCGGTATTGATTTAGTGCCCGTCGGTGACTTTGCTTGGTACGACCAAGTGCTGACGCACTCACTGACTTTTGGTGTGGTTCCAGAGCGCTTTGCTAAAACAGGCGAAAAGCCAACAATTGATACCTTATTTGCTATGGGCCGTGGCGTAGTTGAAAGCGGTTGCTGTGGTGGTGCGCACGCACAAGAAATGACTAAATGGTTTGATACCAACTATCACTACTTAGTCCCTGAATTGACCGCAGACCAAGAGTTCTCTTTAAGCTGGGAACAGCTGTTTGAAGAAGTCGATGAAGCGTTGGCGCTGGGGCACACAGTTAAGCCTGTCGTGATCGGCCCATTGACCTGGTTGTGGTTAGGTAAAGTGAAGGGCGAAGAGTTTAATAAGCTCGATTTGTTAGATAAATTGCTGCCTATTTACGGGCAAATCTTCCAGCGCTTAGCGGCGCAGGGCGTTGAGTGGGTACAAATTGATGAGCCGATTCTGAGCCTTGATTTGCCACAAGAATGGAAAAACGCCTTTGAGCGTGCTTACAACTTATTGCAGCGCGAGCCAGTTAAAAAGCTGGTTGCCACTTACTTTGCAGGTTTAGAAGACAACCTTGGCTTAGCTGCAGGCTTACCGGTGGATGGTTTGCACATTGATCTGGTGCGTGCGCCAGAGCAGTACCCAACCATTCTTGATCGTCTACCCGCCTACAAAGTCCTGTCATTGGGTGTGGTTAATGGCCGTAACGTTTGGCGTTGTGATCTTGAGAAAGTATTAGAAACCCTCAAGCATGCACAAGAGCGTTTAGGTGACCGTTTATGGGTTGCACCATCGTGCTCATTGCTGCACAGCCCAGTTGATTTGGATCGTGAAGATCAGCTTGATGAAGAGCTGAAAAGCTGGTTGGCCTTTGCCGTACAAAAATCTGCTGAAGTGGCTGTTTTAGCACAAGCGTTGAACAATCCAGACAGTCCGCAAGTAAAAGCTGCACTGGCACAAAGCCGTAAAGTACAAGAAAGTCGCGCCAACTCACCGCGCATTCACAAGCCAGAAGTACAAGCGCGTCTGGCTGCCGTAACGGCGCAAGACAGCCAGCGTAAATCTGTGTTTGCTGAGCGCATCAAGTTGCAACGTGAGCGTTTGGACTTGCCTTTGTTCCCAACCACAACCATTGGTTCGTTCCCACAAACCAAAGAGATCCGCGCAGCACGTCTAGGCTATCGTCAAGGCAAATTGAGCGAAGTGGATTATCAAAAAGCCATGCAGGCAGAAATCCAACACGCCGTGCGCGTTCAGGAAGAATTGGATCTTGATGTGTTGGTGCACGGTGAAGCCGAGCGTAATGACATGGTTGAGTACTTTGCCGAGCAGCTGGACGGTTACTTGTTCACTCGCTTTGGTTGGGTGCAAAGCTACGGTTCACGTTGTGTGAAGCCGGCGGTGATCTTCGGCGACTTAACCCGCCCGCAAGCCATGACTGTTGAGTGGATTAAGTACGCCCAACAGCAGACCAATAAAATCATGAAAGGCATGCTGACTGGTCCTGTGACCATGCTGATGTGGTCGTTTCCGCGTGAAGACGTTTCACGTGAAGAGCAAGCGCGTCAATTGGCACTGGCGATTCGGGATGAAGTGGTGGATCTGGAAGCCGCTGGGATTAAAATCATTCAGATTGACGAAGCCGCCTTCCGGGAAGGTTTACCATTGCGCCGTGCACAGTGGCAGCACTACTTGGATTGGGCGACTGAAGCCTTCCGTCTCACTGCCAGTGGTGTGCGCGATGAAACGCAGATCCACACGCACATGTGCTACAGCGAGTTTAACGATGTCATCGACTCAATTGCCGCGATGGATGCGGACGTGATCACCATTGAAACCTCACGTTCCGACATGGAATTACTGGAAGCCTTTGAAACCTTCCATTATCCAAACGACATTGGTCCTGGTGTGTACGACATTCACTCACCACGCGTACCAGACAGTAACGAAATGGCCAACTTGCTACGCAAAGCGGCCAAACGCATTCCCGTGGAACAGCTCTGGGCCAACCCAGACTGCGGCTTAAAAACCCGCGCCTGGCCAGAAACCAAAGGCGCACTGGAACACATGGTGACAGCAGCGAAGCAACTGCGTAAAGAATACGCATAGGGCCGAGATTGCTAGACTAAGGATGGCTAAAAATAGAAAACGCGCAGTTCCGTGAGGAGTGCGCGTTTTTATTGTTCATTAATAAGCCAAATGGAGCCTCCATAGCCTGCAAAATACGCTGAACCTCATTCACAGAAATAACTATGGGCAAGTTACTTAGTTTACTGGCTGGTATATAGTCAATATCACCCAGAGGTTGCTGTAAGAATTTGTTATATAAGAATGCTAAAGCGTTCAAAGCGATTTTTTGCGTATTGGTTGCGACATGCTTGTCATTCGCTAAATGCGATAAAAACTGCCGAACCTCCTCACTACCTATTGTCTGCGGATGACGCTTCTGATGAAATAAAATAAAACGTTTAATCCAGTGTAAGTAGGTTTTTTCAGTTTTAAGTGCGTAGCCTTTTTGGCGCATATCCATGCGTATAGAATTTAAAAATGGACTGTTAGACATAAAACGCTCATTGTCTTGCAACTGTCTGCCTGTACAGCCTATTCTAGCTGGGATTTGTAAATGTGCTTGTTTTCAAACTCAGAACTGCTTGTTTTGCTACCGGTTTTTATTAAAACTCGATAGAGATCAATTGCTTATAAAATGAGTTGGCGGGATAGTGTGCATGGCGTAAGCAGGATAGGCGGCATGCTTGATTTGTAGCAATGGAGTGTCTCGTATTTTTAGATAAAGTCCTTTAAATACAGATGCTTATATTAATTAACGGTAAGCAGCTACGGTTGACAAAACGAGCATGCCTACTAATAAGCTGTTAGCATATCTAAATCCACGCGAGGAGTACAAACTATGAGCAACTTAGTTGAAGTAAGAACAAAAGAAGAGCTTGAAGCTGCGGTTAATAACAAAGTTGAGAAGATAATCGTAAAAGGTGATCTGGCTGAGAAAATTCATAAGGCCGAAGCGATTAAGAAAGTCTCGAAGCCTGCCTTGGTTATTCTTGGGGCAGCTTTGGCTGCAACTCCCTTCACTGGAGGGGTAAGTGGCGCTGTTGGAGTCGTTGGCTTAACTGCAACAACTGGTATGGGTATCGCTGCGATAACTGCCGTTGCTTTTTTAGGTTTAGCATTAATTCTAAGTATCACTAATGGTTATGACAGGAAATTCACGGCTAAAGCAGAAGGGTTTGGTGAGGCCTCAATGGAAATGAATAAAAAGTGAGTGCTTAAAATGCCAAAATTTCATCCAGGGCCTCCTTATTTTTTCTTGTGCAAAGCATGTGGCCACAGGTTTCAAAGAAAAGTAAAGATCGGGCTTTTTTGTCCTGAATGCAAATCACTGCGGGTTATCACTGATAGAGCAGTTTGCAAGTGATGCTAACAATCGCAGGCACGGCGACGTCTTTTCCATTGCGGCTTCGCCTCCATTCCAAAGCCGCGCGTGCTGCGGGCGTTAGAGCCTAGAGGAAGAATCATGGATGTCATCGCCTCACTTCAAAGCGCAATTGAAATCGTTGGCAAGCTTCGTGCCTTATCTAAAAAGATAGAAGATGCGGATTTCAAAATGCTTGTAGCTGATCTTTCTGTAGAGCTAGCAGATGCAAAGCTTGAAACAGCTAACTTAAAAATTGCTCTTGCAGAGGCTCTTGAAGAAAACGAATCACAAAAGAAAATTATCAATCAACGATCGAGCCAAGCTCCAAAGCTGTCAGACGGTGCTTATGCATTCGACGGAGAAGATGGTCTATTTTGTACAGCATGCTTTGACACCAAGAGTCTAAAGGTAAGAGTTTCACCACTATCCGGGGCATTTAGAACATTCGGAAAATGGTCATGCCCGTCATGCAATGCAACCCTGGGTTAACGGCTCTAACAACTGGTTCAAACCGTTCGCTGCGCTCACTGGGACGGGCTAAAGCCCGCCCCTTAACCAAACGTGTGTGCCGGGCATGGCACTTAACTAGCGAGGTGCAAGTCCTCGTACCAGGTATTCGCAGAGCCGAAGGTTAGCGAAAGGACAAGGGCGTTGTCGCGAGGCAGGGTCTGAAGGAAGTCCAACGCGAAATCGCGGGGCGATGAACAAGAACTCAATATGAGGTGTGACATATTCGGGGCCAGCGGGCACGTGACCGCTAAGCCCTCCATCTGCAACTGGAATATGTTTTATAAATTGAGCGTCTACGCGAGGAAAGTTAAGTGTCTTACCCCGGGAGGTCT
>NZ_ATXQ01000015.1 GCF_000421765.1 Denitrificimonas caeni DSM 24390
TACCGCGCTCAACACGACCTGTTACAACAGTACCACGACCTGAGATCGAGAATACGTCTTCAATTGGCAGCAAGAATGGCAGGTCAATTGCACGCACTGGCTCTGGAATGTAAGAGTCTAAAGTCTCTACCAGAGTTTTAACGGCAGTTGTACCGTGACCGTTCTCATCACGACCTTCCAACGCCATCAACGCTGAACCAATGATGATTGGTGTGTCATCACCTGGGAAATCGTAAGTGCTGAGCAGGTCACGCACTTCCATTTCAACAAGCTCTAACAGCTCTTCGTCGTCAACCATGTCCGCTTTGTTCAGGAACACAACGATGTACGGAACACCAACCTGACGTGAAAGCAAGATGTGCTCACGCGTCTGCGGCATAGGGCCGTCAGCTGCTGAACAAACAAGAATAGCGCCGTCCATCTGAGCAGCACCAGTAATCATGTTTTTAACGTAGTCAGCGTGACCTGGGCAGTCAACGTGCGCGTAGTGACGGTTCGGTGAATCATACTCTACGTGCGACGTGTTAATGGTGATACCACGTGCTTTTTCTTCAGGAGCGTTATCGATTTGGTCGTAACCTTTCGATGCGCCTGTGCCGCCCCATACTTCAGCGCAAACACGAGTCAGTGCAGCTGTCAGTGTGGTTTTACCATGGTCAACGTGACCAATAGTACCAACGTTCAGGTGCGGTTTATTACGTTGAAATTTTTCCTTAGCCACAATAATTACCTCTTAACGAAATGGGCTCAATTAACCTTGTTTCTTAACAATTGCATCGGCAATGTTCGCCGGCGCTTCTGAGTACTTAGAGAACTCCATCGAGTAACTCGCACGACCTTGAGACATTGAGCGAACGTCGGTAGCGTAACCAAACATCTCTCCCAATGGAACCTCTGCACGAATCACTTTACCGGAAGGACTATCATCCATACCTTGGATTAAGCCACGACGACGGTTCAGGTCACCCATCACATCGCCCATGTAGTCTTCAGGCGTTACCACCTCAACTTTCATGACTGGCTCAAGCAGCACTGCGCCGCCTTTCTGAGCAAGCTGCTTAGTTGCCATCGAAGCGGCGATCTTAAACGCCATTTCGTTCGAGTCAACATCGTGGTAAGAACCATCAAACACGGTAGCTTTCAAACCGATGAGCGGATAGCCGGCAACAATACCGTTTTTCATCTGCTCTTCGATACCTTTCTGAATTGCTGGAATGTATTCCTTCGGAACAACACCACCAACAACCTCATTGTGGAACTCAAGACCTTCCTGACCTTCATCAGCAGGCGCAAAGCGAATCCAGCAATGACCGAACTGACCGCGACCACCTGATTGACGAACAAACTTGCCTTCAATCTCACAGGAGTTACGAATCGTTTCGCGGTATGCCACTTGTGGCTTACCGATATTTGCCTCTACGTTAAACTCACGACGCATACGGTCAACCAAGATATCAAGGTGCAACTCACCCATACCTGAGATGATCGTCTGACCTGTTTCTTCGTCAGTTTTAACGCGGAACGATGGATCTTCTTGAGCCAAACGGCCCAATGCGATACCCATTTTCTCTTGGTCAGCCTTGGTTTTAGGCTCTACCGCTACAGAGATAACAGGCTCTGGGAAATCCATACGCTCAAGAATGATTGGCTTGTCGATTGCGCACAAGGTATCCCCTGTGGTCACATCTTTCATGCCGATCAGTGCAGCGATGTCGCCAGCACGTACTTCTTTGATCTCTTGACGGTCGTTTGCGTGCATCTGCACCATACGACCAACGCGCTCTTTCTTACCCTTAACCGAGTTGATTACTGAGTCGCCTGATGCCAGAACGCCCGAGTAAACACGAATAAAGGTCAAAGTTCCTACGAATGGATCCGTAGCAATTTTGAACGATAACGCTGCGAAAGGCGCAGAATCGTCAGCTGGACGCTCGTCAATTTGCTCTTCGTTGTCTGGATGCACACCTTTGATCGGTGGAATCTCAGTTGGCGCAGGCAAGTAGTCGATAACAGCATCGAGAACCAATGGCACACCTTTGTTTTTAAAGGATGAACCACATACGGCAGGAACGATTTCACCAGCGATGGTGCGTGCACGCAAGCCAGCCTTGATTTCTTCAACAGTCAATTCCCCACCCTCGAGGTACTTGTCCATCAATTCTTCACAAGACTCTGCTGCTGCTTCAATCATTAAAGCACGATACTCTTCAGCTTCAGCCAGCATGTCAGCTGGAATTTCTTCTTCGCGGTAAGTCAAACCCATATCAGCATCATCCCAATAACGGGCTTTCATACTGATTAGATCAACTTGACCGACGAAGTTTTCTTCCATACCAATCTGCAGCTGCAGCGCAACTGGAGTGTGACCTAAACGTACTTTGATTTGCTTCAAAACGCGTTTAAAGTCAGCACCCTGACGGTCTAGCTTGTTCACGTAAACGATACGTGGAACGCCATACTTGTTCGCTTGACGCCACACAGTCTCAGACTGAGGCTCAACACCAGACGAACCACAGAATACAACAACTGCACCATCGAGAACACGCAGTGAACGCTCAACTTCAATAGTGAAATCAACGTGACCTGGTGTATCAATAACGTTTACACGGTACTTGTCATACTGCTTCTTAGAGCCTTCCCAGAAAGCTGTAACAGCAGCAGAGGTAATAGTAATTCCGCGTTCTTGCTCTTGCGCCATCCAGTCAGTGGTACTTGCACCATCATGGGTTTCACCCATTTTATGGTTTACACCTGTATAGAACAGGATACGCTCAGTTGTCGTGGTTTTACCCGCGTCAACGTGCGCACAGATACCAATGTTACGGTAGCGATTAATAGGGGTAGTACGAGCCACAGTAAGTTCCTCGCTAAATTAAAAACGGTAGTGCGAGAAAGCCTTGTTAGCTTCTGCCATGCGGTGAACGTCTTCACGCTTCTTAACGGCTGAGCCTTTACCTTCAGCAGCATCCATCAATTCGCCCGCTAAACGCAGAGCCATTGACTTCTCACCACGCTTACGCGCAGCGTCGACCAACCAACGCATTGCTAAAGCATTGCGACGTGAAGGACGGACTTCAACAGGAACCTGGTAGGTAGCACCACCTACACGACGGGATTTAACTTCGACCAGCGGAGCGATGGCGTCGAGTGCTTTCTCGAAAGTTTCCAGTGGTTCCACGTTTTTACGGGTTTTTACTGTTTCCAGTGCACCGTAAACGATACGCTCGGCAACGGCTTTTTTACCGCTTTCCATAACGTGGTTCATAAATTTTGCAAGAATCTGACTACCATAAATTGGATCGTCTAGAATCTCACGTTTTGCGACTACGCGACGTCTTGGCATTGATAAGCCCTCAAACGGTCTTCAGGTTAGCTCAGAACACAATTAAATGGTCCGACCTTACTCTTATCGACTCGAAAAAAATAAAATTACTTAGGACGCTTGGCACCGTACTTAGAGCGACCTTGTTTACGGTCTTTAACACCAGAGGTGTCTAAAGCGCCGCGCACTGTGTGGTAACGAACACCTGGTAAGTCTTTTACGCGACCACCACGGATCAGCACAACACTGTGCTCTTGCAAGTTGTGACCTTCACCGCCGATGTACGAAGCGACTTCAAAGCCATTAGTTAAACGAACACGGCAAACTTTACGTAAGGCTGAGTTCGGTTTTTTAGGCGTAGTTGTATATACACGAGTACACACACCACGACGTTGCGGGCAGTTTTGTAACGCAGGCACGTCGCTTTTCTCGACCATGCGCTTGCGCGACTTACGCACCAGCTGGTTAATAGTTGCCATCTACAAGCTCCACTGTTGTCTTTCGACATAAACAAAATGACGAAATTGTTAAAATCCCGCCAATTTTAGGGGTGCTAGAGTCTAATGAGACTCTAGCACCCCGTCAAGGCCAATCATTAATGCCTAAGCATTAAATTATAGCGCTATTCTTTCAAATTGAGTGCTTCACTCAGTGCAGCCTCAACATCACTGGCACTCACACCTTGCGGTGCTTCGATACCACGCTTGCGTTTACGCTCTGCGTGGTAAGCCAGTCCCGTACCTGCTGGAATCAATCGACCAACAACTACGTTTTCTTTCAGACCGCGCAAGTAGTCACGTTTACCGGTCACAGCCGCTTCCGTTAGAACCCGTGTGGTTTCCTGGAACGATGCAGCTGAAATAAATGACTCAGTCGACAATGATGCTTTGGTGATACCTAGCAGCACACGCTCAAATTTAGCAGGGAAACGATCATTGCTTACCAATGTTTCGTTCTCTTCCAATACATGATTGTACTCTGCTTGGTCGCCTTTGATCAGAGAAGAATCACCTGACTCAGTAATCTCAACTTTACGCAGCATTTGACGCAAAATCGTTTCAATGTGCTTATCGTTAATCTTTACACCTTGCAAACGATAAACATCTTGAATTTCAGTGACGATGTAACGCGCTAATGCACTCACGCCTAACAGACGCAAAATGTCATGCGGGTTGCTTGGACCGTCAGAAATAACTTCCCCACGGTTCACTTGCTCACCCTCAAACACGTTGAGGTGACGCCACTTATGAATCAATTCTTCGTATGGCTCGCTGCCGTCAGTCGGTGTAATCACCAAACGACGCTTACCTTTAGTCTCTTTACCGAAGGAAATCGTTCCGCTGATTTCAGCCAGAATCGATGCTTCTTTCGGACGACGCGCTTCAAACAAGTCAGCAACGCGTGGCAGACCACCAGTAATATCTCGAGTTTTCGATGTTTCTTGCGGAATACGAGCAACAACATCACCGATATTGATACGCGCACCATCGTTCAAGTTTACCAACGCATGCGGTGGTAAGAAGTATTGAGCGACAACATCAGTGCCCGGCAAGAATAAATCTTCGCCGTTATCATCAACCAACTTAATCGCTGGACGAATATCTTTACCCGCCGCTGGACGATCTTTTGGATCGGTAATTTCAATGTTGCTCAGACCGGTTAATTCATCAGTCTGACGCTTCATGGTAATGCCCGCTTCCATACCCACGAACTGAACAACACCGGTTGTTTCAGTTACGATTGGGTGAGTGTGCGGATCCCATTTCGCGACGATAGCACCGGCAGCCACTACATCACCTTCGGCAACTGAAATAACAGCACCATAAGGTAATTTGTAGCGCTCACGCTCACGACCGAACTCATCAGCAATCGCTAACTCGCCAGAACGCGATACGGCAATCAAGTTGCCATCAGCACGGGTAACATGCTTGAGGTTAAGCAGACGGACAGTACCGCCATTCTTCACCTGGACGCTGTCTGTAGCTGATGTACGACTTGCCGCACCACCAATGTGGAACGTACGCATGGTTAACTGTGTACCAGGCTCACCGATCGACTGAGCAGCGATAACGCCAACTGCTTCGCCTTGGTTAACTTCATGACCACGTGCAAGATCACGACCGTAGCACTTGGCACAAATACCATGGCGCGTTTCACAGGTAATTGGCGAGCGTACAACCACTTCGTCAATGCTGTTATTTTCAATGAACTCAACCCAGCTCTCATCAATCAATGTATCCATTGGGATGAGGACTTCTTCGCTGCCTGGCTTGAGTACGTCTTGAGCAATCACACGACCCAATACACGGTCGCCCAACGGATCAACAACATCACCACCTTCAATGTGCGGCGTCAGCACTAGACCACCGTCAGTGCCGCAATCAACCTCGGTAACCACCAAGTCTTGAGCAACATCGACTAAACGGCGCGTCAGATAACCGGAGTTAGCTGTTTTTAGAGCCGTATCCGCCAGACCTTTACGCGCACCGTGAGTAGAAATAAAGTACTGAAGTACGTTTAGGCCTTCACGGAAGTTTGCGGTAATCGGTGTTTCGATAATTGAGCCATCTGGCTTAGCCATCAAACCACGCATACCGGCCAACTGACGAATCTGTGCTGCCGAGCCACGAGCACCGGAATCAGCCATCATATACATCGAGTTGAACGACTCTTGGCTGACTGTTTCGCCGTCACGGTTTACAACCGGCTCAGTCGACAGATTAACCATCATCGCTTTTGAAACTTCATCGTTAGCTTTCGACCACAAGTCGATCACTTTGTTGTACTTCTCACCCTGAGTTACCAGACCTGAGGCGTACTGCTTTTCAATTTCTTTAACTTCTTCGATCGCACGATCAATGATCGTAACTTTTTCGTCTGGAATGACAAAGTCATTCACACCAATCGACACACCAGAAATCGTTGAGAAAGCAAAACCGGTGTACATCAATTGGTCAGCAAAGATAACAGTTTCTTTCAAACCAACCACGCGATAGCACTGGTTGATCAAGTTAGAAATTGCTTTCTTCTTCATCGGCTGATTGACGATAGAGAACGGTAGACCTGCTGGAACGATTTGGAACAATAACGCACGGCCAACCGTCGTATCAACGATACTGGTGTTATGCGTTGAGTTACCGTCACGATCATTCACAGTTTCACTGATACGCACCTTAACTTTAGCGTGCAATGAAGCATCGCCAGAACGGTAAACGCGATCAATTTCCTGCAAGTCAGCAAAAATGCGACCCTCACCCTTAGCGTTAACCGCTTCACGGGTCATATAGTACAAACCAAGAACAACGTCTTGCGAAGGTACGATAATCGGCTCACCGTTAGCAGGCGACAGAATGTTGTTGGTCGACATCATCAAAGCACGGGCTTCAAGCTGTGCTTCTAAAGTCAACGGAACGTGTACAGCCATTTGGTCACCGTCAAAGTCGGCGTTATAGGCCGCACAAACCAACGGGTGTAACTGAATGGCTTTACCTTCAATCAATACAGGTTCAAACGCTTGAATACCTAAACGGTGCAACGTTGGTGCACGGTTTAACAAGACTGGGTGTTCGCGAATTACTTCAGCTAAAACGTCCCAAACCTCTGGCAATTCGCGCTCAACCATCTTCTTTGCAGCTTTAATGGTTGTCGCTAAACCGCGCTGCTCAAGCTTACCGAAGATGAATGGCTTGAATAACTCCAACGCCATTTTCTTTGGCAGTCCGCACTGATGTAGGCGCAGTGTTGGACCTACTACAATTACTGAACGGCCTGAGTAGTCAACACGCTTACCAAGCAAGTTCTGACGGAAACGACCCTGCTTACCTTTGATCATATCGGCCAAAGATTTCAACGGACGCTTGTTGCTACCAGTAATCGCACGGCCACGACGACCGTTATCTAACAGCGCATCAACTGACTCTTGCAACATACGCTTTTCGTTGCGCACGATGATGTCAGGAGCGGATAGATCAAGCAAACGCTTAAGACGGTTGTTACGGTTGATTACTCGGCGATAAAGATCGTTCAGATCAGATGTGGCAAAACGACCACCATCGAGCGGCACTAATGGGCGCAAATCAGGCGGCAGAATTGGCAGAACAGTCAGAACCATCCACTCAGGCTTATTGCCTGAACCGAAGAAAGCTTCCATCAGTTTTAAGCGCTTAGAGAGCTTCTTGATTTTGGTTTCTGAGTTGGTTTGCGGAATTTCTTCACGCAAGCTATTGATCTCGTGCTCAAGATCAATTTCCATCAGCAGTTCGCGAACAGCTTCTGCACCCATACGGGCATCAAAGTCATCACCAAACTCTTCTAAGGCTTCAAAATACTGCTCATCATTGAGCAACTGGCCTTTTTCAAGCGTGGTCATTCCTGGGTTAATCACCACATAGCTTTCAAAATACAACACGCGCTCGATGTCACGCAGAGTCATATCAAGCAACAAACCAATACGGCTTGGTAATGATTTCAAAAACCAGATGTGCGCGCACGGTGATGCCAGCTCAATGTGAGCCATACGCTCACGACGAACTTTCGACAGCGCAACTTCAACGCCGCACTTCTCGCAAATCACACCACGGTGCTTGAGACGCTTGTACTTACCGCATAAGCACTCGTAGTCTTTAACTGGTCCAAAAATTTTGGCACAGAACAGACCGTCACGCTCAGGCTTAAATGTGCGGTAGTTGATGGTCTCTGGTTTTTTAACTTCACCAAAGGACCATGAGCGAATCATTTCTGGAGAGGCGAGCGTAATCTTAATCGCATCGAACTCTTCAACTTGGCTCTGGTTTTTTAATAAATTTAGTAAATCTTTCAAGGCCTTTCCTCCTGACGGAGCGGGGAGCGGGTATCTCTACGCCGCTCCTAATACGCACGCGTGTTAAACGGTTTCCAGTTCGATATCGATACCGAGCGAACGAATTTCTTTGATCAGTACGTTGAAAGACTCTGGCATGCCAGGCTCCATACGGTGATCTCCGTCTACAATGTTTTTATACATTTTAGTTCGGCCGTTCACGTCATCCGATTTCACGGTCAACATTTCTTGCAGAGTATATGCAGCACCGTATGCTTCCAGTGCCCACACCTCCATCTCACCAAAGCGCTGTCCACCGAACTGTGCTTTACCGCCCAGAGGCTGCTGCGTGACAAGACTGTATGAACCTGTTGAACGCGCATGCATTTTATCGTCGACCAAGTGGTTCAACTTCAGCATGTACATATAACCAACCGTCACAGGACGATCAAAAGCATTACCGGTACGACCGTCATACAACGTCATCTGACCGCTTTCTGGCAGATCAGCCAGCTTCAGCATCGCTTTAATCTCGAGCTCTGAAGCACCGTCGAACACCGGCGTGGCCATTGGAACACCAGCACGCAAGTTATCTGACAACTCCATAATCTCTTGATCAGACAAGCTATCAAGATCAACACGGTCTTCGTCAGCACCGCCGATTTCGTTGTAAATCTGATGCAAGAAAGCACGTAACTCGGTGACTTTACGCTGCTCTTCAAGCATACGATTAATCTTCTCACCAAGCCCCTTAGCCGCTAAGCCAAGGTGTGTTTCAAGAATCTGACCGACGTTCATCCGCGAAGGAACACCCAGCGGGTTCAGTACGATATCAACCGGTGTACCGTCAGCATCATGCGGCATGTCTTCGACAGGCATAATTACTGATACCACACCCTTGTTACCGTGACGACCGGCCATCTTATCGCCCGGCTGAATGCGGCGTTTGATTGCCAGATACACCTTAACGATTTTCTGTACACCAGGTGCTAAATCATCACCTTGCTGTAGTTTGCGTTTTTTGTCCTCGAACTTGTCGTCCAACAATTTGCGGCGATCTGACAAATAAGCTTGAGCCTTTTCAAGCTGCTCATTTAAGCCATCTTCAACCATACGCAATTTGAACCACTGGCCGTGCTCGATACCATCAAGAATCGTATCAGTCAGCTCAGTGCCTTTCTTAACGCCAGCACCGCCTTCTGCTTTAGCACCCACTAAGTGGGCACGTAAACGCTCAAAAGTTGCACCTTCAACAATACGGAATTCTTCGTTGAGGTCTTTACGGATTTCATCCAACTGTGATTTTTCAATCGACAGCGCACGCGCATCACGCTCAACGCCATCACGAGTGAACACCTGTACGTCGATGATGGTGCCTTTAGTACCTGTAGGCACACGCAAAGAAGTATCTTTAACGTCAGAGGCTTTCTCACCGAAAATCGCACGCAAGAGCTTTTCTTCTGGCGTCAGTTGGGTCTCGCCTTTTGGCGTTACTTTACCAACCAGAATATCGCCCGCTTCAACTTCCGCACCAACATAAACAATACCGGCTTCATCCAGCTTGTTCAGCGCTGCTTCACCAACGTTTGGAATATCTGAAGTAATTTCTTCAGCACCCAGTTTGGTGTCACGTGATACGCACGTCAGTTCTTGAATGTGAATTGTAGTGTAACGATCTTCTTCGACAACACGCTCAGACAGCAAGATGGAGTCTTCAAAGTTGTAACCGTTCCAAGGCATAAATGCCACGCGCATATTTTGACCTAACGCCAACTCACCCATATCGGTGGATGGGCCGTCAGCCATAATATCGCCACGTGAAACTTGCTCACCTTTACGTACTAATGGACGCTGGTTGATACAAGTGTTCTGGTTAGAACGTGTGTACTTCGTCAAGTTGTAGATATCGACACCGGCTTCACCAGTCTCAACTTCATCATCATTGACGCGAACAACGATACGGCTGGCATCAACCGACTCAATCACACCACCACGACGGGCAACTTCACACACGCCTGAGTCGCGCGCAACGTTACGCTCCATACCGGTACCGACCAGAGGCTTGTCAGCACGCAGTGTTGGAACAGCTTGACGCTGCATGTTCGAACCCATCAAGGCACGGTTAGCATCGTCGTGCTCAAGGAACGGAATCAATGAAGCAGCAACCGAAACGACCTGCTTCGGCGATACATCCATCAACGTCACGTCTTCAGGTGCTTTAACCGTGGTTTCATTCATGTGACGAACAGTTACCAACTCCTCAATCAGGACGTTGTCTTCGTTCATCAATGCTGAAGCCTGAGCTACAACGTGATCAGACTCTTCAATAGCTGAGAGGAATACGATCTCATCAGTGACCTTGCCCTCTTTCACGATGCGGTATGGCGTCTCTAAGAAGCCATAGCTGTTAGTCCGCGCATAAGTTGCCAAAGAGTTGATCAAACCAATGTTTGGACCCTCTGGTGTCTCTACTGGACAAACACGACCGTAGTGAGTTGGGTGTACGTCACGGACTTCAAAGCCAGCACGCTCACGAGTCAAACCACCTGGGCCGAGCGCAGAAACGCGGCGCTTGTGGGTAATCTCTGACAGCGGGTTGTTTTGGTCCATGAACTGCGAAAGCTGGCTGGAACCGAAGAACTCTTTAACTGCTGCAGCCACAGGCTTAGCGTTAATAAGATCTTGCGGCATCAAACCTTCGCTTTCAGCCATGGACAAGCGCTCTTTAACAGCGCGCTCAACACGGACTAAACCAACACGGAATTGGTTTTCAGCCATTTCACCAACGCAACGCACACGACGGTTACCGAGGTGATCGATATCATCGACAATACCGTGACCGTTACGAATGGCAACGATAGTTTTCATTACGTCAACAATGTCTTCTTTGCTGAGTACGCCTTCGCCTACAATTTCAGTACGACCGATACGACGGTTGAACTTCATGCGGCCAACAGCAGATAAATCATAACGTTCGGTAGCAAAGAACAAGTTCTTAAACAGATTCTCTGCAGCATCCTTAGTTGGCGGCTCGCCTGGACGCATCATGCGATATATTTCTACTAGCGCTTCAAGCTGATTAGTCGTGCCATCAATTTTCAGAGTGTCTGAAACGAACGGACCACAGTCAATATCGTTGGTGTACAGCGACTCAACCTGCACAACATTGGCATCAATCACTTGCTGTAATGTTTCAGCAGTCAGCTCAGTATTGCACTCAACGATGATCTCGCCAGTCGCTGGGTGAACAATAGGCTTGGCTGTAGTGACACCAATGATGTATTCAGCTGGAACAACAAGCTTGGTAATACCAGCTTTTTCCAGTTGATTAATGTGGCGCGAAGTAATCCGGCGACCTTCTTCAACGATAACTTTGTCTTTATCGTCTTTGATGTCGAATGAAGCAATCTCACCACGTAAACGCTGTGGTACCAACTCAAGGCTGATTTCATCGGCCGAGACATGGAACACGTTAGTGGCGTAGAAGGTTTCAAGAATTTCTTCTGTCGTGTAACCCAGTGCGCGCAACAATACAGTCGCTGGCAGTTTACGACGACGGTCAATACGTACAAATACGCAGTCTTTTGGATCGAATTCAAAATCGAGCCAAGAGCCACGGTATGGAATAATACGTGCTGAATAGAGTAATTTACCTGAGCTGTGCGTTTTGCCACGGTCGTGGTCAAAGAACACACCCGGTGAGCGGTGCAGCTGAGAAACAATAACTCGCTCAGTACCATTAATTACAAAAGTACCGTTTTCAGTCATCAATGGGATTTCACCCATGTAGACTTCTTGCTCTTTAATATCTTTGATCGCTTTACTTGAAGACTCACGATCAAAAATAATCAAGCGCACTTTCACGCGCAATGGCACGGCGTATGTAACTCCGCGCAAAGAACATTCTTTAACATCAAAGGCGGGCTCGCCAAGGCGATACCCTACGTATTCAAGAGCCGCGTTACCTGAGTAACTAATAATCGGAAAGACCGATTTAAAGGCTGCGTGCAGGCCAATATCACGGAACTGCTCCTTGCTCACGCCTGCCTGCAGAAATTCTCTGTAAGAATCTAATTGGATTGCCAACAGATAAGGCACATCCATCACATCCTGCAGCTTGCTAAAGTCCTTGCGGATACGTTTTTTCTCAGTATATGAGTAAGCCATCAGCGTTCCCCAGCTTGGTCACCTGCTTGTAGGATACTTCCGGCGGAAATACCCAATAAATCGTGCAAATATTTATTTTTCTGTTTATGTCCGATCTGAGTTCTGCTTTGCAGCATCCACTCTAAAGACTCGTAATAACGGAAAAAGGCCGGTGACATTAGCCACCAGCCATCAGCCCTTTGCTCAGGCTGTTATGCTGCATCAAGCTTATTTAAGCTCGACTTTAGCACCTGCTTCTTCCAGCATTTTCTTAGCTGCTTCAGCATCATCTTTTGATACGTCTTCTTTAACAACGCCTGGTGCGCCGTCTACTACAGCTTTTGCTTCTTTCAGACCTAGGCCTGTCAGTTCACGAACTGCTTTAATAACGTTAACTTTCTTCTCGCCAGCTTCTAACAGCATAACGGTGAATTCAGTTTGCTCTTCAGCAGCGGCAGCAGCAGGGCCAGCAGCAGCAACAGATGCAGCAGCAGCGGTCACGCCAAATTTTTCTTCCATTGCAGAGATCAGTTCAACAATTTGCATTACTGACATTTCTGAAACGGCGTTAAGGATATCTTCGTTAGTAAGAGCCATGACTCTATTCTTCCTATATTGGTGATGACTTAATTAGGCCATCAAAATCAAAAAATTTTGTAAAGAACAAAGGCTTAAGCAGCTTCTGTTTCTTTCTGATCGCGAACTGCTGCCAAAGTACGAGCCAGCTTGCTGGTCGCGCCTTGAATAACACTCATCAACTGAGATACCGCTTCGTCGAATGTTGGCAATGTTGCCAATACGTCGATTTGGTTGGCTGCAATCAAGTTACCTTCAAAAGCGGCTGCTTTGATCTCAAACTTATCCTGACCTTTAGCAAATTCTTTGAAAATACGAGCAGCTGCGCCCGGATGATCATTAGAGAAAGCAATTAAGGTCGGGCCAGTGAACACATCGCTGAGAACCTCATACTGAGTTCCTGCAACGGCGCGACGCAATAATGTATTACGTACAACACGTACATAAACACCTGCTTCACGAGCCTCTTTACGGAGTCCGGTCATAGCGCTTACTGTTACGCCGCGGGCATCAACCACAACAGCGGAAAGGGCAGCTTGGGCAGCCTCGTTGACTTCAGCGACGATAGCCTTCTTGTCTTCGAGTCTAATTGCCACGGGTTTTACTCCTGCTTATTTCATTTTACTCAGTAAACTGAGTATCTATTTGGTGTCTGATTCAAAAATGAATCGGGAGCACCATCTACGTAGGCTAATATGTTCTCGACATATTTATTAAGGCAAAACCACCTACGGTCTTTGACGGCCCCCGCTAAGCAGGGACCCCAAAATTGTCAGCGTGGCTCTTACTTAGCAGCTTCCAGGCTTGACTGATCAATGACCAGACCAGGACCCATAGTACTGCTTAAAGTAATGCGCTTAACGTAAATGCCTTTTGATGAAGATGGCTTCAAGCGACGCAACTCAGCCAATAACGCTTCAGCGTTTTGCTTAAGTTTAGCTGGCTCAAAATCAATCTGACCAATTGCAGCATGGATAATACCGTTCTTGTCAGTACGGAAACGTGCTTGACCTGCTTTAGCATTGTTAACTGCTGTTGCAACATCAGGCGTCACAGTACCAACTTTCGGGTTAGGCATCAGACCACGTGGGCCCAAAACCTGACCTAATTGACCAACAACGCGCATTGCATCTGGTGAGGCAATAACAACGTCATAGTTCAGGTCGCCGGCTTTCATTTCTGCAGCCAGATCATCCATACCAACTTTGTCTGCACCGGCAGCCAAAGCTGCTTCTGCAGCTGGACCTTGTGCAAACACAGCAACGCGTACAGTTTTGCCTGTACCGTTTGGCATAACAGTTGCGCCACGTACAACTTGGTCAGATTTACGCGGATCAACACCAAGGTTGATCGCGATATCAACTGACTCTTTAAACTTGATAGTAGACAGCTCGGTTAACAAACCAGCTGCTTCTTCAAAAGAATACTGCTTACCAGACTGTACTTTAGCTGCGATAGCTTGTTGACGCTTTGAAAGCTTAGACATTACACGCCCTCCACGTTCAAGCCCATGCTGCGCGCAGAGCCAGCGATGGTACGAACAGCAGCTTCAAGTTCAGCAGCTGTTAAATCAGCTTCTTTGATTTTTGCAATTTCTTCTAGCTGTGCACGTGTCACAGTACCCACTTTCTGGGTATTTGGACGCGCTGAACCAGCTGAAACACCTGCAGCTTTTTTCAACAACACAGCAGCTGGTGTGCTTTTCGTTTCAAACGTAAAGCTACGGTCGCTGTATACAGTAATAATTACTGGTGTTGGCAAGCCTGGCTCAATACCTTGAGTTTTTGCGTTAAACGCCTTACAAAACTCCATAATATTCACACCGTGTTGACCCAAAGCTGGACCAACTGGTGGCGAAGGGTTCGCCTGACCTGCTTTAACCTGCAGCTTGATATAAGCCTGAATCTTTTTAGCCATGATTCACTCCAAATGGGTATAGCGCCCGAAGGCTTCCCGTTAATTTATTTCGCAATCCTTTGACAAAAAAACCCCGCAACTATTCGCTGCAGGGTGGTATCCATAAAACAATATTAGACTTTTTCCACCTGACTAAACTCAAGCTCTACTGGGGTTGAACGTCCAAAAATAAGCACAGCCACTTGCAAACGGCTCTTCTCATAGTTAACTTCTTCAACAACACCGTTGAAATCTGCAAACGGGCCATCATTGACCCGTACAGTTTCACCTGGCTCAAACAAAGTGCGCGGACGTGGCTTGTCACCACTGTCTTCAACACGACGCAGAATGGCATCAGCTTCTTTTTCAGTGATTGGCGCAGGTTTATCTGCTGTACCACCGATAAAGCCGAGAACACGCGGCGTATCTTTAATTAAGTGCCAAGTTGCCTCATTCATTTCAACTTGAACAAGCACATAACCTGGAAAGAATTTGCGTTCGCTTTTACGCTTCTGACCATTTCTCATCTCAACGACTTCTTCAGTCGGAACAAGAATATCGCCAAACTCGTCTTCCATTTCAGCGAATTTGATGCGCTCAAGCAAATGACGCATTACTTGTTTTTCGTAGCCTGAATAGGCGTGAACCACATACCAACGCTTAGCCACAGAGCACCCTTAACCTACAATCAATGAGACAAGCCACCCTAGGAACGAATCAAGTCCCCAAAGCAAGAGCGCCATTACTAAAACCACAACGACAACAATCAGCGTGGTTTGCGTAGTTTCTTGTCTATTCGGCCAAACAACCTTACGTATTTCAGCGCGTGATTCTTTAGCTAAAGTTAGAAAAGCTTGGCCTTTTGCCGTTTGGACAGCAACGAAAGACGCTATAGCAGCTAGAACAAGAAGCCCTAGTACTCGATAAAGAATTGATTCAGCAGCAAAATATTGATTACCAACCACACCCAATGCCACAAGTGCGATAACAACCAACCACTTAACAGAATCTAAACGACTTACCTTGGATTCAGTTTTTGCATTCATTACTTAGAATCCTAAATTGGATTGCCAGCTAATTATAAAGCTGGCAGGCCAGGAGGGAATCGAACCCCCAACCTACGGTTTTGGAGACCGTCGCTCTGCCAATTGAGCTACTGGCCTAGAACATTGCTAGTCCGACTATTATGCCGACCTAGCGCAACAAGTTCAAGCCTTATGCAATAATTTTTGCAACAACACCAGCACCTACGGTACGGCCACCTTCGCGAATTGCGAAACGCAGACCATCTTCCATAGCGATTGGCGCAATCAGAGTAAC
>NZ_ATXQ01000016.1 GCF_000421765.1 Denitrificimonas caeni DSM 24390
CAGGTCAGCCGCTTTGCTGGCCTTGATGTGCGCTTAACGCAATCAGGAACAAGCATTAACAAACCTGGTCGCTTAAGCAAAGCAGGTAACTCTTATTTGCGCACAGCGCTGTTTATGCCAGCTTTGTCTGCAGCGACTCACGACGCTAATGTGCGCGCTTTTTATCAGTCGCTGATTCAACGTGGCAAGAAAAAGATGCAAGCACTGTGCGCAGTGATGCGTAAAATGCTGACAGGAATCTGGGCGTGCTTAAAATTAAACACGCCCTTTGATTCATCAAAATTATTCAGCGAAGAGCATAAAAAAGCTTGTGCTTAAACAGAGTATCTACATTTGGTTGCCGAACTGCATTTGCTGCCTAACTGCATTTTGCTGCCGACCTACATTTTGCTGCCTAACTGCATATGCTTGGAGTCGCCCATGGATAGCCGACCTGGGGTTTGTATGAATTGTCTGGATTACGGTGGGATGGTTGGTCTGTAGGTCGGCCATTTATGGGCAGGCAAATCTGCCCATTTTGAAGCCATTTATTTCCTACAAAATAGTCATTTTTCGCAGTTTTTTGCCGCCTTTGATTGAAAATTAAGGTCATTTTTTATTGCAGCGAGGATTTCCCTGTGACAGGGTTAGGGACTTTGGAAGTGCGGGATCAGTAATTCAGGCAGTGCAATCTTGTCTGAATTGAATGCTGAACGCGTGTTTCACACAGACTGACATTGACGCCAAGCTGAAGCAAAAGTGCAGGAGTACTTGCTATGACCTCAGAAAAAACGACAACAGATAAGTCGTCCAAAGTTTCCACCATCCTTCTCCCCGTATTTGTCCCCGCGGTCCTAGTGATCGCCCTTATGGTGATTGGCACCATGAGCAACCCTGAAAGAGCAGGGCTTCTGTTTGCCGACATCTTGGCCTATATCACCACCACTTTTGGCTGGTTTTATATGCTGGTTGTGGCGATTTTCTTAGTGTTTATTGTTTCCGTAGCTTTTAGCAGTTGGGGAAATATCAAACTCGGACCTGATCATGCGCAACCGGAATACAGTTTTCTGTCGTGGTTCGCCATGCTGTTTTCTGCCGGTTACGGTATTGCTTTGCTATTTTTTGGTGTGGCTGAGCCGGTTTTACACTATGCCTCGCCGCCTACAGGCGCTGCCTTGACCGTAGATGCAGCCAAGCAAGCGATGCAGATTGCTTTTTTTCACTGGGGTTTTCACATTTGGGCGATTTACGGTCTAGTCGGTTTGTCGATGGCGTACTTTGCTTTCCGCCATGGCTTACCTCTGTCGATGCGCTCCACCTTGTACCCACTGATTGGCGATAAAATTTACGGCCCGATGGGGCATGCCGTCGATACCTTTGCGATTCTCGGCACCATGTTTGGTATTGCCACTTCGCTCGGCTTATCGGTGGCGCAAATTAACGCGGGCTTAAACTATCTATGGCCCTCGATACCTGTGAATACCACAGTGCAAATTATTGCCATTGTGGCGATTACTTGCTTGGCCACCTTATCGGTGGTGGCGGGGATGGATAAAGGCGTTAAGCGCTTATCCATACTGAATATCGGTTTAGCTGTTTCGCTGATGGTGTTTGTTTTTGCGGTGGGTCCAACGGTGTTTATTTTAAATACCTTTATGGAAAACACTGGCAGCTATTTGAGCAATATTGTTGAGCGCACCTTTAGCCTACAGGCCTATACCTCCAGCGACTGGATTGGTAACTGGACGCTGTTTATCTTCGGCTGGACCATCGCTTGGGCACCGTTTGTAGGCTTGTTTATCGCCAAAATCAGCCGTGGCCGTACCATTCGCCAGTTTGTTGTGGGCGTGATGCTGGTGCCGACCATCTTTACCTTCTTATGGTTCTCAGTGTTTGGCGATACCGCTTTGCATTTGATTATGGTGGATGGTTACACCGCGCTGATTGATCAGGTGCAAAACGATCATGCCGTAGCGCTATTTAAGTTGTTTGAGCTGTTGCCTTTCACTTCGATCGTATCCTTCTTGACGATCTTTTTGATTATCACCTTCTTTGTCACCTCATCTGACTCAGGTTCCATCGTGATCGATTCACTGGCGTCAGGCGGCGTGGCTAACACACCGGTTTGGCAGCGAGTGTTTTGGGCGTCGATGCAAGGCGTGGTAGCTGCTGCTTTGTTGTTAGCCGGTGGTTTGGGCGCACTACAAACAGCCAGTATTGTCAGCGCCTTACCATTTGCCGTGATTATGCTGATTGCCATGGTGGGGATGTGGCGTGCGCTGATTATTGAAGGCCACCAAGAGATGAGTCTGACCCAGAATATGCAGTCGACTCCGGGTGGTTATAAGTCGGGTCCGGGTTTCTGGAAAAAACGTTTAGCCAACTTGGTTGATTTCCCACATTGTGAAGATGTGGAGAAGTTTATTCGTACCACGGGTATTGCCGGTATGAAAAAGGTTGAGCAGGAGTTGGAAGCCAGAGGCTGGGTTGCGGAAGTCACCTTTGACGAGAAAAACTTACGCGCGCAGTTTCAGGTCTTTCAGGAAGGTAAGTTGGAGTTCATTTATGAAATCCGTTTGCGCGCTTATGCGATGCCAGACTTCTCTTTCCCTGAAACCACCGGTAATAAAGACGATGCACAGTATTACCGTGCAGAAGTGTTCTTGCGCCGTGGTGGTCAAGCTTATGATGTGTATGGCTACGATGAGCAAGACATCATTACCGATATTCTTGATCAGTTTGAAAAGTACCTGCACTTCTTACATATCTCACCGGGGATTCTGCCGTGGAATATGGCCGAGCATGATGATGACCTAGTTGGTCATGGTGAAATCGGCGATGAAGACGCGCCTGCACCGGCGCCTGCTGCCGAGATATTAGGCAAGCCGCAATAGGCTAGCTGATTAATAATAAAAAGGGCGGCGCTGATAAACAGGCCGCCCTTTTTATTAACTGATATTTACCAGCTAAAAATTTCCCATGAAGGGATGCGCAGTTCTGGTTTATCTGCACGGATAAAGTTGCCATCGCTGCCGTCCGCGCGCACTAAGAAGTACGGCTTACCTTTTTTAGGGGTGACTTTTACCGCGTACAAAAAGCCGTTTACACGGTATTCTTCAACGGTCTTGTCGCCCTTTTGTACGATGGTTACGTCAGGCTCGCCGCCGACAGACTCTTCGGCAAAGCCAAGCAGAGGGCAAGCAAACAAAACACCGGCCAGTGTGAAGCGCTGTAAAGTAGTACGCATAGTCTTTATCCCTTATCGACGGAGTGAGCGTTGTGATAACTCTAGTCTAGCAAGAGTCGAATGCTTCGTGTTGATCATAATGCTCGATGGTAAAGTGTCCTTTTATAGAGGCCGTTGATGGTTATAGCGTATTTGCGAAAAACATTCGGGCGAGCCGCCCGCGCTCCCAGCCGCGCAACTTCATCAGAACCCTGCGCTTAACTTAGCTCTATAGCGTCGTTCAATGTGCAATAGAGCGAGCTAATAAGAACTACCCAGCCAATTACGGTATAGTAAAATCTCAATTGATCTGCTGTGTCGAAGTAGGAAATGCCTAAGTTCTGGGAGCGCGGGCGGCTCGCCCGCAATGGGTGCTGGAGGAAAGGGAAATGACTGATTTGCCACGTAAACAACTCTTTATTATTGCTCATGCGCCGTCGGATAATTTACAGCGCATGCTGGATTCTATCCTGCGCGGTGCTCGTCATGCTGATATCGAGAATGTTGATGTGCACAGCATAAATCCGCTGCAGGCGGGACCTGAGCAGGTGCTGCAAGCCGACGCAATTATTCTAATGACGCCAGAAAACCTCGGCTATATGAGTGGGGCAATGAAGGACTTCTTTGATAGAACCTACTACCCCGTTTTAGAAGAAAAACAAGGTTTAGCCTGCGCTCTAGTCGTGCGTGCTGGCTTTGATGGTACAGGTACGTTGCGTGCGCTCAATACCATTCTCACCGGTTTACGCTGGCAGCAAGTGCAAGAGCCGCTGCTGTGTAAGGGCTCTTGGGATGAGGCGTTTTTAGCCCAATGCGAAGAGCTGGGGATTTCGATTGCTGCAGGGTTGGATGCAGGCATTTTTTAGTTTATTACAGTGTTTTGTCGCCCATAAATGGACGAGCTACAGTTGCATTGTGATGATTTTGTCGGCCTAAAGACCGACTTACAGAGTCTTGATCTGTCGGACTAAAGCCGCGACCTACAGACTAAGCACCTGTAGGTCGCGGCTTTAGCCCGACATGTTGCTTACAACGTAATATAAATGCCAGTTGGCTTACCCTGAGCATCCAATTCCAGCACTTGCAAGCTGCCTTTTTTCTCGGGACCCATGCCCGGTGAGTTCATTGGCATACCGGGTAGAGCTAGGCCTTTGATCTTGGGCTGCTCGGTGAGCATCTTGTTGATTGCTGCGACAGGCACATGACCTTCCACCACATAGCCTTCGATTTCTACGGTGTGGCAGCTGGCGGCTTGTGCGGTGCCTAAGCGTTGTTTGACTGGCGTCATATTGGCGTGATCGATCATTTTCACGTTAAAGCCGTTGTCTTCTAAATAGTTTGCATACTCAACGCAGCAACCGCAATTAGGGTCTTTGTGCAAGGTGGCATTGATGGGCGCGGCCAGTGCTTGGCTGGCGAATAAGCTGAATGCGCCGACTGAGATTAGGCGAGTGAATAATGTTTGCATGGTCGTACTCCGAAATTAAAAAATATTGAATTAATTAACTCAAAGCCATCTTGGGTGGCTTAGTCAGCGGAGAGACGTGTCTGGAGTTGAAAAAATACGGCAGCAAACTGTGTTGTGCTGTGCTTGGATTTGTCAGTATCAGTGGCTGGCTGCTGCACAAAGCATACAAACAGCAGTGATGGACCGTTCCTGCGCAATCAACATCACAGCTCACCGAAGCCTGGCTGCTGGGTGCGTGCTGACTGTGCATATCTGTCTGCATCGTGCTGAACGCTGGAGTCGGTGAGTGATGCGCAAAAGCTGGTTGCAACGCGGTCAAGACTAAACACAGCGCTAAAAGCACCACGCAGAGTCTTGGATAAATCCGTGTTGACCACACTTGCATTTAGATTTTACCCGCCAATATTGTGCTATCAGTTTTCGCCAAACCATCAAGAATGGAGCAAGCCGGTTGGCCATCACCGTGGCATTGGCTAACCAATTCCGCGAGCTGCTGGCGCATGCTTTGCAAATGCATAATATCTTGATCCAGTTCGACCATATATTGCTGCGCTAAGGCTTTCACATCAGCACTTTGTCGGTCAGTATTCTGCCATAAATCCAGCAGAGTTTTAATCCGCTCTAAAGAAAAACCTAAATCACGCGCACGTTTAATAAAGCTCAACTGTTGCACGCAATTGTCATTGTAAAGACGGTAACCGGCACTGGTGCGTGGTGCTGGCGCTAACAAGCCAGTTTCTTCGTAGTAACGAATCATTTTCCGGCTGATGCCTGAAGCAGTTGAGGCTTCGCCAATATTCATAACGCCTCCAGCGGTGCTTTAAAACCGCGCAAGCGTAGCGCATTGGTAACCACAAACACGCTGGATAGCGCCATCGCACCGGCAGCTAAAACCGGCGACAGCAACGTACCATTGAACGGGTAAAGAATCCCCGCAGCCACTGGAATCAAGGCGATATTGTAAGCAAAGGCCCAGAACAGGTTTTGGCTGATATTGCGCAAGGTGGCTTTAGATAAAGCCAGCGCGTTGATCACGCCGGTTAAATGGCCAGACATCAACACCACATCAGCCGCGTCCATGGCGATATCGGTACCGGTACCAATGGCAATCCCGACATCGGCGGCGGCCAGCGCTGGCGCATCATTAATGCCATCGCCGACATACGCCACTTGGCCGTATTGTTGTTGCAATGCTTTGACGGCCTCAACTTTCGCTTCGGGCAGCACTTGCGCGACCACATGATCAATGCCTAACTGCTTGGCAATGGCATTGGCGGTATGTTGGTTATCGCCGGTGATCATCGCCACTTGTAAGCCTTGCTGATGCAGATGATCAATCGCTGCTTTACTGCTCGATTTGATCGGGTCACTGACCGCCATCATCACTGCCAAGCGACCAGCAATCGCCGCATACATCGGTGACTTACCTTGCTCACCGAGTTGTTGCGCTTGGGCAGAAAATTGATCAGTACTGATATCTAAACTGTGCATAAAGCGGTCAGCGCCGATCTGTACCAACTGACCATCGACCAGCGCCTGCACGCCCATGCCAGTGATCGATTGGAACTCAGTAATACTTGGAATGCTTAAGCCGCGTTGCTCGGCATCTTGCACAATGGCTTGGGCAATAGGGTGTTCGGATTGCTGCTCAACGGCGGCAACCAGTGTCAGCACGGCATTATCTTGTTGGCCAGCGGTGACAGTAAAATCAGTCAGTTGTGGTTTGCCTTCGGTCAAAGTACCGGTTTTATCAACGGCGATGACTTTGACATCTTTAAGGTTTTGCAGCGCTTGGCCTTGGCGAAACAGGATGCCGAGCTGCGCGGCGCGACCGGTACCGACCATAATTGAAGTGGGAGTCGCCAAACCCATCGCGCACGGGCAAGCGATAATTAACACCGCTACGGCATTGACTAGCGCCAAGCTGATGGCAGGTGCTGGCGCGAAAATCATCCACATAATAAAGGTCAGCAAGGCGGCAACCATCACCGCGGGGACAAACCATAAAGTAATGCGATCAACCAAGCCTTGAATCGGTAGCTTACTGCCTTGAGCTTGTTCAACCAGACGAATAATGTGCGCCAATACGGTATTGGCACCGACTTGCTCAACTTTCACCTGCAAACTGCCGGTTTGGTTAACCGTACCGCCAATCACTTTCGCGTCGGCCTCTTTTGCTACCGGAATAGGCTCGCCAGTCAGCATGGATTCATCGACAAAACTATTACCCGAAACCACCACTCCATCCAAGGCGATGCGTTCACCGGGGCGAATCTCTAAGATTTCACCGGTGCGAATTTCTGCCACGGGTTTGTCTTGGCTTTTACCGTTAATCAGCACCCGCGCTTGATTGGGCTGCAGATTGATTAAGCGTTTAATTGCATCAGCGGCACTGCCTTTAGCGCGCGCTTCCAGATAACGGCCGAGTAAAATCAGCGCGATAATCACCGCAGAGGCTTCAAAGTACACATTCACCGTTTGCGCAGGCAGGATTTGCGGCACAAAAGTTGCGATCATTGAGTAAGTAAAGGCTGATAAAGTACCCAGCGCCACCAGCGAGTTCATGTCTGGCGCGAGACGACGCAGGCCATGCCAACCCATTTTCAAGATGTCACGACCGGGACCAAACAGTACCAGCGCGGCCAAAATTGCCTGTGCGTACCACAGGTGTTGCGTCTCAAAAGTACGTTGTAAAAAGGCATGAAATGGCGGAATAAAATGCGCGCCCATTTCTAAGATAAATAAGGGCGTGGCAAACAAGAAAGCGTATTTCAATTGTCTCTTCAGCTGCGACTGTTCGGCGGCTTGGCGGCTATTGAGATCATCGGCTTTACGCTGATTGTCCACCAGTAGCTTGGCCGGATAATTGTGCTCGGTGAGCCATTGGCTGATCAGTTCTGGATCTTCGCCAGCCAACAACTGCACATGCGCTTGTTTAGTGGCGAGATTGACTTGATAGCTGATCACAATTGGACTTTGTGCCAGCGCTTTTTCAATCCGCCCCACACATGAGCCGCAGTTCATGCCCGTGACCGCATAATCAAAACCATGCAAAGGCACTTGATAGCCGCTGTCTTCAACCGCTTCGATTAAATCTTTTAAAGCGACCGGCTGTTTGAGATGGACAATGGCTTCGTTAGTGACCAGATTGATCACCGCCTGCTCAACACCGGGCACTTTCAGCAAGCCACGCTCAACACGCCCAGCACAGGACGCACAGGTCATGCCGCGTACAGGAATTTGAAGAGTCTGTAAGGTCGTCATGTCATCACCTGCGCTATTAGAGTCAGCTTGTACGATAAAGCTTACCACAGGGTGAAGGTCAAGGATTGTTGTCGCCCATGAATGGACGACTTACGCGTGGGGCGACCTACTGTGATACAAGCTCACTTGGCGAAACTCTTCGGGTTCGGCAAGATCGGGGAGAGTTTCGCCGTAGAGGGTTTGGTTTTTGCTAAACAACGGATGCTGAAAATTGCGCTGTCTTGAATCGGCAATGATGATCTGTTGGGCGAAATCTGGAAAACGATTGAGCAATGGCAGGTTGGCTGCATCGTAGAGCACATCCGCAGCAAACAGCACATCATAGGGTTCTGATTCGCTAAATAAATCCTCGCTGTAACACAACTCCAGTTGATTCAGCTCTGCATTGGCACGACAGGCTTGTAGGGCGATGGGGTCTAAATCACAGGCAACAGCGCTTTTGGCTCCAGCTTGTTTTGCCGCTAAAGCCACAATACCGCTGCCTGCACCGACATCAATCACCCGCTTGCCAGCTACCTGCTCAGGATGCTGCAAAATCCATTGCGCTAAGGCTAAACCACTGGCCCAACAGAAACACCAGTACGGCGGCTCATCGAGTAGGCGCTGGGTTTCTTCCGGGCTAAAGGGGCGCTGCATGGTGCTAGGATCAATCAGCCACAGCTTTAGGGGTAAATCCGGCAGTAGACTGACGATTAACTGCGCATCAGCGACACGAGCTTGTAGGGCGCTGTTGAGTTGATCAATTAGGCTTGGATGCACCGGATTTTCCATGGCTAGCGAGGGTGCAGGCATTTTAGCGTTAAACATCATTTTTGCCAGTGGCGTGCGAAGATATAACCTGTTTAGATAACCTACCAGGCTGAACTAATCAGCTGTTTCACACCTAATCTTAGAGTGGAGATAACCGTGCAAGACTCTGCTGTAAGCGAGTCAAACTCGTCAAAAATAAGCGATAGTTCGGGTTATGCTTGATCGCTCAAGGAGAGATTATGTTGAGTAATACATCGTTAAAGTTTTCCGCGCTGGCATTGGGCTTAATGTTGATGGTCGGTTGTCAGAGTCTAAGCACTGCGCCGTCGTCAGAGTCTAGTAATGCGAAAAAACCTGCTGAAACCACTGTGACCACGCCGTCCGAACGCGCGCAAACCAGCTCTGAGCAACAGGCTGAAGATGCGATGATTACCGTGCATTTAGCTCAATTGCAGAATGGTCCTGAGTTGTTAACTGTGGATTTAGGCGACGATAAGAAGCTCTACGCTTTACCGTTACCAGTCCTCAATCGTGGCGATATGGAAGGCGTTGAGGCTTTCGCGACTAAAGACGGTAAAACTTTTATTGTCTTCGATATGACAGAGCAAGGCCGCACCAAGCTGGCTGAACTAACGGCTAAAGCCAAAGGTCATTTCTTTTTGTTTGGCGCTCAAGGACAGATGATTGGTATTTCGCAAATTAACGAGCCAATGGCTGATGGCAAGCTCGTAATGCCAACCCAAGATAAAGAGCACACTGTGCAGGTAATGGAGTTGTTGCGTTAAGCTGTTTTTGTCATCTAATAAAAACCCCAGCACTTCAGAATAGCTGGGGTTTGTTATGGTCCAAGTTTAATGAGTGATAGCGTTACTCCACCGTCACAGGTTTTGCTAGAGTTTTTTGTTGATCAATGTCAGTAGCTATCGTTATTCTGTGCCTCTATTCAAGACTGAAAATTCAGAACCCTAGCGTAAAAAGATGATCAGCCTTTATGGCCTTTAGTTAAGCATTATAGGATAGCTGGCAGAGAGTTTTAAGTTCTCAATTTGATTTTTAACGGTTGGGGAAAGTGTAGGTGCGATCACATTTTTCTTTTATTTGAGGTGTTTAGGGTTTTGCGCGACTTTTTTATAACTGATTTAATAGTTATCGCAGTGAAAAATACTGATACTTTGAAGATTTAAATATATAAGCTGCATTGGTGATTAAAGGTTCTTTTGAAATTATTAAAAGCTAGGTTAGAACGCTATTAAAATTAACTCTTACAGGCAGGTTTTTATGCAAGATTTAGAATCAGCACGTCAGCGTTTACGTGATTTTGCTGATGCTCGTGATTGGGATCAGTTTCATTCCCCTAAAAATCTTTCGATGGCTTTGAGTGTCGAGGCCAGTGAGCTTGTAGAGTGTTTTCAATGGCTAACAGAAGATCAATCACATGCTCTGAATGAAGATCAACTGGCTGCGGTTACAGATGAAATTGCCGATGTTCAATTATATTTAATTCGTTTAGCCGATAAAGTGGGTGTGGATATTGCTGCTGCAATCGAGCAGAAGTTAAAGAAAAATGAAGAAAAATATCCTGCCGCAACAGTTAGAGGCAGCTCAAAGAAATACAATGAATATTAGTTAAGCTAAGGGCATATTTAATGATTGTTTACTCAGCAACAAAAAGGGAATTTATTGAGGATGTACGATCAAATAAAATTGCAGAAATAATCGAAAATGAAGTACTGCGTAAGCTGAACCGAAACTCTCCCCGCAACGAAAAAATCTCTTGGGAAAACTCTCTGCAATACATGTCCCAAGTTCTTTGGGATGATGCGATTCCTTCCTCAGCTGGCGTAGCCATTGAGTACAATCTGCCGATGACCAATCGCAGAGTCGATTTTATCCTTACCGGCAAGGATCACCAGCGTAACGATACCGCCGTAATAGTAGAACTAAAACAATGGCAAGAGGTAAAGAAAACCGATAAAGACGCCATTGTGAAAACACGTTTTCAGCATGGCGAGGTGGAGACAAATCACCCTTCTTACCAAGCTTGGTCTTATTCAGCGACGATTGAAAATTATAACGAGACTGTTCGGTTAGAATCTATACGCCTGCAACCTTGTGCCTATCTTCATAATATGAAGTCAGACAAAGTTATTAATGATCCTTTCTATGCCAGCCATACAGAAAAAGCGCCTGTGTTTATTTCACAAGATGCCTTAAAGCTTTCAGAGTTTCTTAAGCAGTATGTGAAATATGGTGATAGTGACAACATTATGTACCGCATTGAGCATGGTGTAATTAAGCCATCTAAAAACCTAGCAGATGCTTTGGTTTCGATGCTCGACGGAAATACAGAGTTCTTGCTATTGGATGAGCAGAAGCTGGTTTATGAAACGGCAATCCACCTTGCTTATAAAGCACAGACTGAAAAGAAACAGACACTGATCGTCAAAGGTGGCCCTGGTACAGGAAAGTCAGTGGTAGCCATCAATTTATTAGCTGAGCTGACCAAGCGTGAAATGCTTGTGCAGTATGTTTCTAAAAACGCAGCGCCTCGAGAAGTCTTTAAAAAGAAGCTAACTGGATCTAGAAAGAAAACTCATATTGATCAAATGTTTAAAGGCTCAGGGGCGTATACAGAGGTCATCGCCGATCAATTTGGAGCATTATTGATTGATGAAGCACATAGGCTCAATGAAAAGTCAGGTTTGTACGCTAACTTAGGTGAAAACCAGATCAAGGAGCTGATATATGGTTCGCGCTTTAATATCTTTTTTATCGATGAAGCCCAGCGTGTAACGCTGAAAGATATCGGCACCATTGATTCAATTAGGCGCTGGGCGCAAGAACTTGGTTCTAGTGTGACTGAGCTCGAGCTTGCTTCACAATTTCGTTGTAATGGCTCGGATGGATACTTGGCTTGGGTGGATCATAGTCTGCAAATACGAGATACCGCGAACCCAACCCTTGATGATATAGATTATGAAGTTAAAGTTTTTGAAGACCCTAATGCTCTTCGTGCAGCCATAGTAGAGAAAAATCGCCTATCCAACAAAGCGCGTATGGTTGCTGGGTATTGCTGGGACTGGGCAAGCCAAAAGGACAAATCAGCTTTCGACATCACTATTCCTGAGTATGGTTTTAAGGCGCAGTGGAACTTAAAAGACGACGGTAGTTTATGGCTGATAGCAGATCATTCAGTTGAGCAGGTAGGCTGCATTCATACTTGTCAGGGTTTAGAGCTAGATTATATTGGTGTGATTATTGGAGATGACTTTGTCATTCGTAATGGCATAGCAATTACTGATGCGGGTAAGCGATCATCAAATGACAGATCCATTCGTGGTTATAAGAAAATGCTTAAAGAATCCCCTGAAGAAGCACGTCAAATAACCAGTGAGATTATTAAAAACACTTATAGAACGTTGATGACGAGAGGTCAAAAAGGCTGTTATATCTATTGTACTGACCCTGAAACCAGTGACTACTTTATGGCCATGACCCAGTGTTATGACGAGTCAGATCAAACAGTCGTTTCCCCTTATAAGGGGTTGAACTTATCTGTAGTGTCTTTTAAAGAAGCACTGCCCTATCAAACTCATGTGCCTATTTATACGGTGTATGCGGCAGCGGGTAATTTTAGTGAAACCCAAACCCCAGAAGAGACTCAGTGGGTTGAGCTGCCTGAGTATATCAATGCAAGCCAAGGCATGTTTGTTATGCGAGTAATGGGTGAGTCTATGAATCGTCGTATAGCGAATGGTTCTTGGTGTTTATTTAAGGCCGCGCCAGGCGGAACTCGTAATGGTAAAACAGTTTTAGTTCAGCATCGGGATATCGATGATCCAGATCACGGTGGCAGCTATACAGTAAAGGTGTATCAAAGTGAAAAAAACATCGATAACGATGAGTGGGTTAATGCAAGGATACAGTTAAAGCCTGATACCAATGCATTTGGTTACGCACCTATTGTGCTTGAAAATAATGGCGAGGATTTAATCGTGCTGGGTGAGTTTTTAGGTGTCATTGCTGGGTGATATATTTTTTTAGAAAACATCACTGAACTCGCATCTAAAAAGATTCACACAAAAAATGCCAGTGTTTGAAACGTTGGTTGTACTGAAGCCCTCAAACTAACAACTTTTTTGCAGCGCAATACTGCTGTGGGATGACAAAATAGATCTAAATTAAAACAGCTAAAAACTCTTACTTTAAACAAAATCCAAGTAAAAATAACAAAATAGTTTTAAAGTAACTGTAGCTGTATAAAGTATCTCGGGATTCATAAGTTACAAAATAGTTCTAAATTTTAAGCTTGCCTTGAGTATGGTATTTCTGCCATTGACAATAATCGAGCTGTTTAAGCAGATACGGCACATTAAAGATGGTGATAACATCGATCACTGACTGTATTAGATTATCCGCTTATAAACAGTACCTAATTAAATCGCCCGCCTGGGTTTGTGCGATTTAATAGGAGTGGTTGCTGTTACGCTTACCCTTAAAACGCAATAAACGTAAAGCATTCAGCGTAACCAGCGCGGTTGCGCCGGTATCGGCCAACACTGCGAACCATAGGCCGGTGATACCTAGCACCGTGGTAATGAGGAACACACCTTTCAGACCCAGCGCGAAAATCACGTTCTGATGGATGTTGGCCATGGTTGTGTAATCCCCCCTCAAAACCACAGAGGCTATTTGTAGAAAATTCCATTAATATAAACTCAAGGAGTTTTCTATGCGCAAATCAAAATTCACTGAGAGCCAGATTATGGCAATTCTCAAACAAAATGAGGCTGGAGTTCCAGTCCCTGAACTATGCCGTGAGCATGGTATTAGCTCAGCTTCGTTCTACAAGTGGCGCTCAAAATATGGCGGCATGGACACTTCGCTCATGAAGCGCATGAAAGAGCTTGAAGAAGAGAACCGTCGGCTCAAAAAAATGTATGCGGAAGAGCGCCTCAAAGCTGAGATTCGATTGGAAGCTCTTGAGG
>NZ_ATXQ01000017.1 GCF_000421765.1 Denitrificimonas caeni DSM 24390
CAAACGCAATACGCTGTGACAATGGCCCTGAGTACATTTCTGAAACAATAAAGGACTGGGCTAAAGAGCAGCAAATTACCTTGCAGTATATCCAACCAGGCAAACCGACACAGAATGCTTATGTTGAGCGTTTTAACCGAACAGTGCGTCATGAATGGTTAGATTTAAACATCTTTGACAGCATTGAACAGGCTCAAGAACTTGCTACACAATGGCTTTGGACGTATAACAACGAACGCCCTCACACTGCTATCGGAGGAGTACCGCCAAGGCAGTTATTACAGGCAGCTTAAATTCTACAAATGAGCACTGTGGAAAATGGGGGGATTACAGTTGCACGCGATAGTGCAACGAGGTGAGCCACATCGGTCACACTGTTTTTCAGCAGCGCGGCGTCGGCGGTTTCGATGGCAACGTCGGTACCTCCGCCCATGGCGATACCAACATCTGCGGTTGCCAGTGCAGGTGCGTCGTTGATGCCATCGCCGACCATGGCGACCTTGGTGTTGAGTTTCATCTCATTAATCAGGTGCAGCTTGTCTTCGGGCAGCAGTTCGGCTTGCCATTCCATACCCAGGTGGCCGGCGATGGCCTGGGCGGTGCGGCGGTTGTCACCAGTGAGCATGACGGAGCGCACGCCCATGGCTTTGAGTTGCGCCACACCCTGTTGCGCGTCGTCCCTCGATTCGTCCCGCAGCGCTACCAAACCAAGCGCTTCGCGGCTTTGCTCATCGAACAGCACCGAAACAGTCTTGTCGTCATTTTGCAGCGTCTCTATTTGTGCTTGTTGCTCTGTAGAAAGTATGGCTGCCTGGGCGGCGTAGACCGGTGAGCCGATGGCCAGAGCGCGTCCGGCCACGGTCGCATGCACGGCTTTACCGGCGGTGGCAGAGGCATTCGATGCAGTGGGGATGAGGGTATCGGCCGCCTCAGCATGAGCCACAATGGCTTTGGCAAGCGGGTGGTTAGAGCCGGACTCGACACTGGCAAAGAGCGCCAGTATTTCCTCGCCGCTTTGCTGTGTGAAGGCAGCGACGTCGGTGACGCGCGGCTTGCCCTCGGTCAGGGTGCCAGTTTTGTCGAAAGCGACGGTCTTCACCCGGCCAATGGTTTCCAGGGCGCTACCGCCTTTGATGAGTAATCCACGGCGGGTGCCAGCCGCCAGCCCCGAAGCGATAGCCGCTGGAGTGGACAGAACCAGTGCGCAAGGGCAGGCAATCAGCAACAGCGCCAGCCCGCGATACAACCAGGTTGACCAATCACCGCCCATTACCAGCGGTGGCAGGATAACGACCAATGCGGCAAGCGCCATCACCGCGGGTGTGTAGTAGCGGCTGAATCGCTCAATAAAGCGGGCGGTGGGTGCTTTGGATGCTTGCGCCTGTTCCACCAGTTGAATAATGCGCGCAATGGTGTTGTCGGCCGCAGTTTTTTCTACACGCACTTCAAGTACCCCATCGACGTTGATCGAACCGGCGAACACATGGTCACCCGTCGTCTTGGCGCAGGGGACGGACTCGCCCGTTACCGGCGACTCATCAAGACTGGACGAGCCCTGAATAATCACGCCATCAGCGGACACCCGATCGCCTGGGCGCACCAGCACATGGTCATTCACCCGCAGCGAGGCTGCAGCAACCTCGCGCTGCCCGCCCAGAGCATCGAGCAGAACCGCCGTTTTCGGTACCAGCGACGCCAAAGCTCTGATGCCTGCACGGGCATGGCCAGCCGCCACGCTCTCCAACAGCTCACCGATCGAGAACAGGAATACGACAGCCGCTGCTTCTTCGGCCTCACCAATCACAAGAGCGCCCAGTGCGGCTACGGACATTAGCGTCTCGATCGAAAAAGGCGTGCCAGACAGGCCCAGCGCCAGTGCTTTGCGGGCAAATGGATAAACACCGACAATCACCGCGGCAGCGAACACCCAGGCTCCGTAAGTGGGGAAAAACAGCGCCAGCGCGTAGGCGGCACCCATCAGCATACCGAGGCCGACGACCTGCTTGCCCTTGCGGGTTTGCCACCAACGCTGGTGGTGTGCAGTCTGCGGGGTCGCGGATACGCCAAAGCCAAGGCTCTTGATGGTTTTTTCGATATCGCCGGCCTGAGTGGCAGCATCAGATGCCAGCGTCAGTTCCAGTTTTTCGGTAGCGAAGTTCAGCCGAATATCAGAAACACCGGGCATGCGCGTCAGCGCCGTCTCAATCTTGCCGACGCAACTGGCGCAGTCCATACCTTCAATACGATATTGCATGAGCATTTCTCCATTGAATGACGTCATCATGAACCCTCTAGTGGCTTCAGAGTCAAGCGCCCTGTCTCCACTACAGCCATTCAATGAGATTGATTTTCCACTACGGAAGCTTATAGTGACTTTAATGTTATAGATTATAGAGGCCATCATGCCCATCAAGATCGGCGAGCTTGCCAAGCGCACAGAATCCACCGTAGAAACCATTCGCTATTATGAAAAAGAGGGGCTGTTGCCAGAACCTTCCCGCAGCGAAGGTAATTATTGTTTGTATGGCGAAAAGCACATTGAACGTCTGCGCTTTATCCGGCACTGCCGTACGCTCGATATGGCTTTGGGCGAAGTGCGGACATTGCTTCGGTTCCGGGATGCGCCTGACGAGGATTGCGGCGACGTAAATATTTTGCTGGATGAGCATATTCGCGCGGTAGAGATACGCGTCGAAGAATTAATGCAATTAAAGCAGCACCTGATGACGTTACGTCAGAAGTGCGAGAGCACGGCGCCAACCTCATCGTGCGGGATTCTGCGGGCTCTTTCCGATCGCTCTTGCCACGCATAGCAGCCGGTTCCATCAAGGCGGTGTGTTGGCGAACGCCTCCACCAGATAGTCGATCATCACCCGCACCTTGGCTGGCGGCCGGCGGTCAGGCGGGTAGAGCACGTGAATACCGCCCAACTCGACCACTGGCTCATCCAGTTCCAGTGCCACCAACTCCCCCCGGTCCACGGCCTCGCCCACAATGAAATGCGGTTGATAGATGATGCCCTGCCCCGCCACGGCCGCGGCCAGCAGCGCATCGCCATTGTTGGCCACCAGGTCGCCATTGACCGGCACCCGTAACTCGCCCTGACTGCCGAACGCCCAATGTTGACTGTCCTGCCTGGCTGACAAGGTGTAGCTCAGACAGTTGTGCTGGGCCAGATCGCCGACCTGTCGCGGCACGCCGCGCTGATCCAGATAATCCGCGGACGCGCACACCAGCATCTCACTGTCACCCAGACGCCGACTTTGCAGTGGGCTAGCCGCCAGACGGCCAATGCGGATAGCCAAGTCCCAACTACCGGCGATCAGATCGAGTTGGGCGTCACTCAACCCCAGCTCAACCTTCACCTCCGGATGCCGATGGCTGAACTCCGGAATCAGCGGTGCAATGAACCGGGTACCAAAAGACAACGGCACGTTCATCCGCAACAGCCCGGTGGCCTTGATGCGCTGGGAAGTCGCCGCGGCTTCGGCTTCATCAATCTCTGGCAGAATACGCTGACAGGCCTCCAGGTAATCGCTGCCCGCTTCGGTCAGGCTCAGACGTCTTGTGGTACGGTGAAACAGCTTCACCCCCAACCGAGCTTCCAGCGCATTCACATGCTTGGTCGCCATCGCCGGTGACATGCCCAAGTGGCGGGCCGCGGCGGACAGGCTGCCAGCGCCGGTCGCACGAACAAATACCCGCATACTGGTTATGCGATCCATTCAGCTCACCCTTGATTGCCTACTATTAGTATGAAGTCTTGGTTCATCTTAACCGGTTCTCATGGTTATAGGTGGTATTTATACTGTTGGTCATGCACATAAGTCACTTAGAGGAATTACAGCATGATTATTGATCTTTCAGGAAAGACGGCCATCGTTACCGGTTCCACCGGAGGTATCGGGCTGGCAATTGCCACTGGCCTGGCTAGGGCTGGCGCCCAGGTAACGGTCGTCGGTCGTGACCAGAGCCGGGTAGATGTCGCCGTCGCCAAGGTGTGTGCCGATGCTGGCCGGGATGATGCCCGCGGTGTAGTCTGTGACCCCGGCACAGCCGAGGGAACCGCAGCACTGATTGCGTCCCAGCCCGAGGCGGATATTCTGGTCAACGGCCTGGGTATCTACGGTGCCAGAGAATTCTTTGATATTGACGATGCCTTGTGGGACGAATACTTCCAGGTCAACATCATGAGCGGTGTCCGTCTGTCTCGCCATTACGCCACGGGCATGCGCGAGCGTGGCTGGGGTCGCATCCAGTTTATCTCCAGTGAATCGGCACTGAACATCCCTACTGAAATGGTGCACTACGGCGTCAGCAAGAGTGCTCTGCAAGGTCTGTCCCGTGGTTTGGCCAAGGTGTTGGCGGGAACCGGGGTGACGGTCAACACCATTCTGCCGGGGCCGACCCGCACCGAGGGCGCGGTTCAGATGATGGCTGACCTGGCCGCCGAGCGCGGTGTGTCTGCCGAGGAAATGGAAGGTATCTTCCTCAAAGAAAACCGTCCTTCCACCTTGCTACATCGTTTTGCCAGCCCCGAAGAAGTGGCCAACATCTGTGTCTACGCTGCGTCCCCCCAAGCCAGTGCCACCACGGGAACAGCCTTGCGAGTAGAAGGTGGAATTGTCGAGAGCATCGCTTGAGGCGTGGCCTTGCACTTTGATCAGGCTCGCTAAACATTGGCCGACATGAGCCTGCCCCAAGATGCTAGTTCTCATCGTTATGGACGAGATTTATACTGTTGAATATGCAAACAAACGAGATGCTTCCGATGAACAGCAACAAACATGAACGCCAACCGGTGTTGTACATTCCCCACGGTGCTGGCCCCTGTTTCTTTATGGATTGGAATCCGGCGGATACCTGGCTGGGCATGGGTAACTTCTTTAAGGGCATAGCGGCCACCCTGCCCCAGCAACCCAAGGCTATCGTACTGGTCTCGGCGCACTGGCTAGAGCCGCAGTTCAGTGTTACCGGGCATGCCCGGCCAGAGCTGATCTACGATTATTACGGCTTTCCGCCGCACACCTATGAACTCACCTACCCGGCGCCCGGCCAATCGCAACTGGCGCAGCAGCTGGCCGACCTGTTGAACGCCGACGAGCTGCCTGCGCAGGTGGATGCCCATCGTGGTTTTGATCACGGGATGTTTATTCCGTTGAAACTGATGTTTCCAGGGGCAGATATTCCGGTGATCCAGTTATCACTGCGTGCCGATTTTGACGCACAGGCGCATCTGGACGCAGGACGTGCATTGGCGGGGTTGCGCGACGACAACGTGCTGATCGTCGGCAGCGGTATGAGCTTCCACAACATGCGCGCGTATGGAGATACCAGCTTCTCTGCCATCTCGGATGAGTTTGATGAATGGCTGACCGCTGCGGTGGAAAGCCCACCACCGCAACGTGAGCAGCTGTTGAGTCACTGGGAACAGGCTCCGCAAGCTCGCCAGTGCCATCCGCCGCGGGCCGAAGAGCATCTGATTCCGCTTATGGTCGCCGCGGGGGCCGGTTATCAATCAGAAGGGCAGAAAATCTATTCAGAACATATTATGGAAACCACCATTTCAGCCTTTCGCTTCGGTTGATAGCTGGAGCCATCAGAGACAAAAAATATGACGAATAAACAACCCTTAACATTGAAATCTACCGCCGCGATCCACACGCTACAGCCGGTGCGGTTGATGACACGCTTGTGCAAACACTGGGGGCACAAGTTTCCGGTTGAGCTGGGCGAGCAGCAAGGCAGTATTGAGCTGCCATTGGGTCTCTGCCACATGCGTTGTACAGACATACTGCAGGTGCAATTGCACAGTGATATCGAACATATATCGCAGTTGCAAGAGGTTGTCGCAGATCATCTGCGTCGCATGGCCAGCACGGAGGAGCTGGTTATTGATTGGCAGCAAGCGTAATAAAACCAATAGACAGAGTGATAGGAGCAAGACATGTATGATTCCAAAGAGCGTTACGGCAGTATTACCCGGATTTTTCACTGGGGTATGGCACTGCTAATTATCTGGCAGTTTATGAAGTTTTTCGATCGTATTAATGATGGCGAGCATTGGATTGGTGAGAATATTGTGTCTTGGCATGTCTCTATTGGCTCGCTGTTATTGGTGCTGATTGTGCTACGTCTGATCTGGGCCGCTACGCAAAAGAATAATCGCCCAGAGCAGGACCCGAGCACTGCGTTTTTGGTCAAAGCCGGTCACGGATTGCTCTACCTCGGAATGCTTCTGCTGCCGATTACCGGCTTGATGATCATGATCGGTAATGGTTATGGCTGGAACCCGTTTGGGCTCGGTCTGATTGCTCGTGGTGGCGCTGAAATAGGCTGGTTGGCCACGCTTGGCAGTGCGCACTCGCTGATCGCTTGGTCGCTGCTTATTCTGGTGCTGGGTCATGCGGGTATTGCTCTGTTGCATCACTTTGTGAAAAAGGATGGTGTGTTGGGGCGTATGCTGTAACACAGTGCTGCACTGGGCGCTGGCACTTAAAAAGTGACCAGCGGCCCAGCGCATTAACTATTACTCACCTAAAATTAACGAGAAAACTCCAGCAGAAAAGGCAGATAAACGTCCTTTACCGCCTAATTGAATATTGATTATAGATTGCCCAATCATAGCGCAGCCTGCCATATCGGCCCTTAATCCTGTGCCAATATTGGCGATACCTTGACCTTTACACTCACGGTTTTTATCACTGTCGGTATCTGTTAAATCATCAATAATCGTTGCTGTCATCATCGATTCCAGCAAGCCCACTACTGCCAATCCTATGGAGTATGGCAGGATGATTAGCAGTGTTTCCGATGTTAAAGGTACTTAAGGTCATAAAATATTGGAATCACCACATCGATACCCATGCAGGTCAACCGCTCATGTTTACTAGAGAGTCAGTAAGAAGAGCTCAGATGAACTGGTTATAGGTTTGTAGTCGGCACTTTTATTATTGACACTTCATTCTTCATATGCAATTATTTTAATATGTAAAATTCTTAATGTATTGAGCCAGCGGCGGTATTTCGATGGATTTGATTCAGTTCTTAAAATGCCTTTCAGATCTTAACAGGCTCACCTGCCTTTGCTTGATCCAAAGAGTAGGGGAGGCGTGTGTGTGTGAGATCCAGGTTGCACTAAATCAAGAGCAGCCAAAAGTCTCGCAATATTTGGCGCAATTACGCAAGTGCGGAATTTTGCAAAGTGAGCGACGCGGAAAGTGGGTGTATTACCGCTTTTCTTCTAGCTTGCCAAACTGGGCATACAAGGTCATCACTTCCTCAATTGAAAATAATCCAGCGCTATTTGCCGACGCAATAGCTCTGTTTGACAGTATTCATAGCAGCAGTGCTTGCGATAACGAGAGCAATAACAATGCAGACAAATAATCAGTTAGAAAATCTTATTACTGAGCAGATTAGCTTACCCAGTCAGGATCAGTTTTCTACGCTAGATTCTAGCCACCCACCACGAATTTTACTGTTATACGGCTCATTGCGTCAGCGTTCATTCAGTCGTTTGGTTGTTGAAGAAAGCGCAAGATTGCTCAAACACATGGGCGCCGAGGTGCGTATTTTTAATCCTGAAGGTTTACCGCAGCCTGACACTGCAGATGAATCGCATCCGAAGGTGCAAGAATTACGTGATTTAATGGTGTGGTCGGAAGGTCAAGTCTGGTGCTCACCGGAACGGCATGGTGCGATGACAGGCATTTTCAAAAGCCAAATCGACTGGATACCACTTAGCCTCGGTGCTGTGCGCCCCACACAAGGGAAAACCTTAGCTGTTATGCAGGTGTGTGGCGGTTCTCAATCTTTTAATGTGGTGAATCAGCTCCGAGTATTGGGTCGCTGGATGCGGATGTTCACCATCCCAAACCAATCATCGGTTGCCAAAGCTTACCTTGAGTTCGATGAAAATAATCGTATGAAACCCTCGCCTTACTACAACCGAATCGTGGATGTCATGGAGGAGCTGGTGAAGTTCACTTTATTGCTGCGCAACAATGCACCTTACTTGACTGATCGTTATTCAGAGCGTGTAGAGAGCGCAGAAGAACTCAGTCAGCGCGTCAATCAACGCTCAATTTAAGGACAGTTTGATGGCAACAGTTAAATCAGAAAATGCTCCAAGCACCTCTGAGGGCATGGGGTTATTTGAACGCTACCTTACCCTTTGGGTGGCTTTAGCCATTATCGCGGGTGTTTTGATAGGGCAGTTTGCGCCAGTTATTCCTCAAGCTTTATCGCGCTTTGAGTATGCTCAAGTATCCATACCGGTGGCTGTACTGATTTGGGCAATGATTTTTCCAATGATGCTGCAAGTCGACTTTAGCTCGATTAAAAATGTAGGCAAGCAACCCAAAGGATTGGTGATTACCACGAGCGTAAACTGGCTGATCAAACCTTTTACGATGTTCGCAGTCGCTTGGTTTTTCTTTATGGTGGTTTTCAAACCATTGCTACCTGCTGCCATAGCCAGCGAATACTTAGCTGGTGCGATCTTATTAGGGGCAGCACCGTGTACGGCGATGGTGTTTGTGTGGAGCTATCTAACCCGAGGTGATGCCGCTTATACCTTGGTGCAGGTCGCCGTGAATGACTTGATTATGCTAGTCGCCTTTGCCCCTATCGTGGTTTTACTGCTTGGCATTTCTAATATCCAGGTGCCTTGGGACACAGTGTTGTTGTCGGTGCTGCTGTATATCGTCATACCCCTAGCGGCCGGTTATTGGGTGCGAAATAGTGTTATCAAGCGCCGAGGCCTGGCGTGGTTTAACGATGTGTTCCTGAAGCGTGTTTCTTGGATTACACCTGTTGGATTGATCGTCACTTTGGTGCTGTTATTTGCATTTCAAGGCGATGTCATTATTGCTAATCCATTGCATATTGTGCTGATTGCTATCCCACTTATTATCCAAACAGTATTGGTGTTTGCTATTGCTTACGGTTGGGCTAAAGCATGGCGTATTCCTCATAATGTGGCCGCCCCAGCTGGAATGATTGCGGCCAGCAACTTTTTTGAATTGGCGGTAGCGGTAGCTATTGCTCTATTTGGTCTGCAATCAGGAGCAGCGCTGGCCACTGTCGTTGGTGTGTTAGTTGAGGTGCCTTTAATGCTCGCGTTGGTGCGTTTTGCGAATAAAACACGTCATCATTTCCCAGCTTCTGCCGTAGCAGAGCAATCCTCTTAAAGGACACATTATGCTGGTTATTTATCATAATCCCGAATGCGGCACTTCACGTAATGCACTCAAAATTATCCAGGATGCTGGCTACTCACCGATAGTCATTGAGTACCTAAAAGACGGCTGGACACGTGCGCAGTTACTTGGGTTATTTGCTGCCGCCAACTTAACCCCTCAACAGGCCTTGCGTACCACTAAATCGCCTGCCGCCGAGCTGGGATTGTTGGCCGATAATGTGTCTGATCAGGAGATTCTTGAGGCGATGGTAAAGCATCCAATATTGGTCAATCGCCCGATTGTTTGTAGCCCTAAAGGTGTAAAGCTTTGTCGACCCAGCGAAGTGGTACTCGATTTGCTTGAGAGCTGGCCAAAGGGTCCTTACTACAAAGAAGATGGTGAGCAAATACTCAACGCAGACGGCACACGCTCAAGCTCAGTCCAATAGTTTAAGGTTCAATCAGATGAACACACTTATTTTTTAGGAAGTGTTCGACAAAGTACCCCGCCAGCCCCCGCTCGGCTTGGTAAGCGTGTGGCTTTATCCTGTAAGCAACATATTGAGTGTCAACTGGCAACGCTTCAAGTTGAAGTAATTGACCCTCTTGATTTTGAATCAGCGAGAGTTGCGAATTTTTTTATTAAAAAATAGCAGCTCCCTATGAGGTTGTGGCAAGCCCATACCGACTTTATTGTCATGCCACACATCATGTGGCGTGCTAATAAAGTTGGTAACAAATCTGCTCGCTAAGCCGCATTTTATTGTCTCGAAAAAATCGCATGAAAAAATAAAGTTGGTAACTTTCAAGCTGTTTTTCAAGTATCACATACAGTAAATCAACAACTTAGAGCCGCAGTTACCAACTTTATTGTCAAGTTACCGACTTTATTGTCATGCCACAGGTAAAGCTTATCGAACGTGTGATTTATTCGACCGTGACGCTTTTGGCCAGGTTTCTTGGCTGATCAACGTCTGTACCTTTCAATACCGCCACATAGTACGACAGCAATTGCAGCGGAATGGTGTAGAGAATCGGCGCCAGTACCGGATGGATGCTCGGCATGTTCACCACTTGGGTTTGTTCATCTTCGCTGAGTTGCGCTTCACGATCAGCAAACACTAACAGCTGACCACCACGGGCGCTGACTTCTTGCAGATTGGATTTGAGTTTTTCCAGTAGCTCGTTGTTGGGCGCAACCGTGACCACGGGCATATCGCTGTCGACCAGTGCCAGTGGGCCGTGTTTGAGCTCGCCAGCTGGGTAAGCTTCAGCGTGAATATAGGAAATCTCTTTGAGCTTCAACGCACCTTCTAAGGCCACTGGGAATTGCTCACCACGACCTAAAAATAGCGCGTGATGCTTCTCGGCAAACAGTTGGGCTTTGGCTTCAATCGTTGCGCTGATGGCTAGGGCGTCATTGAGCTTGGCGGATAGCGTGCGAAGGGCATCAAGAATCTCGTGCTCTTGTGCTGGCGCGAGTGTTTGTCGTGCACGACCGATGGCCAAGGTGAGGAGCAATAAGCCGACCAGTTGCGTGGTGAAGGCTTTGGTTGAGGCCACGCCAATTTCAGGGCCAGCGCGGGTTAGCAGGGCCAAATCGGATTCGCGTACCAATGAGCTGGTGCCGACGTTACAAATGGTCAAACTGGCCAAGTAGGCGTTGTCTTGACGGTGACGTAAGGCGGCGAGGGTGTCAGCGGTTTCTCCGGACTGGGAAATGGTGACGAACAAAGTGTCGGGCTGCACTGCGACATGACGGTAACGGAACTCGCTGGCGACTTCGACTTGGCAAGGGGTATTAGTCAGGCCTTCTAACCAATAGCGCGCGACCATGCCCGCGTGATAGCTGGTGCCGCAAGCGACAATCTGGATGTTTTTTACTTTAGCAAACAGCGTACTGGCGTCTGGACCAAAGGCTGCAGGCAAGACATGATCAGCGGCTAAGCGATCGGCTAACGTGCGTTGCACAGCTTGCGGCTGTTCGTAGATTTCTTTGAGCATAAAGTGGCGGTAGCTGCCTTTCTCAGCGCTTTCCGCTTGATCAAGATACTGCACCGCTTCGCGCTGGACTGGATTGTTTTGCGCATCCCAAATCTGCAGTTTGTCACGCTCAATCACCGCAATATCACCTTCTTCAAGGTAGATAAAACGATCGGTAACTTGGCGCAAGGCCAGCGGATCAGAGGCTAAAAAGTTCTCGCCAATACCTAAACCAATCACCAGTGGGCTGCCGCTGCGGGCGGCGAAAATGCGATCAGGTTGCTTGGCGCTGATTAATGCCAGGCCATAGGCACCGTGTAATTGAGTGACGGCAATGCGCAAAGCATCGAGTAAATCATGATGAGTTTTTTGCAAATGATGCAGCAGGTGGACGATGGTTTCGGTGTCAGTTTGTGAAGTGAAAACATAACCCTGTGCTTGCAGCTCGCTGCGTAGTTCTTGATAGTTTTCAATGATGCCGTTGTGTACAACAGCGAGGTCTGTGCTGGAGAAATGCGGGTGGGCATTGGCTTCGCTGGGTACACCGTGAGTGGCCCAGCGGGTGTGGGCGATGCCGATTTGGCCGTTGAGTGGTTCGGTGTGTAAGGCTTGTGCAAGCTCTGCGACTTTACCGGTGCGGCGCACGCGTTGCAGTTGCTGTTGTTGGCTGTAAACGGCCATACCAGCGCTGTCATAGCCGCGGTATTCAAGACGCTTGAGGCCTTCTAGTAAAATTGCGCTGACGTTGCGTTCAGCGATGGCACCAACAATGCCGCACATAACTAACCTCCGGTGACTGAGCTTATGCCTCTGTAGGCCGACCATTTGTGGCCGACACAATGCTCGAAATGTAGGTCGTCCATTTATGGGCGACGCAATGCGTTATTTTTGCACAGGTTTATGGCGTTTGTAATATTTTTATCGAGTCAGAAGCTTCGAAATGTAGGTCGGTCTTTAGGCCGACAGAATCTTTGAATTTAGCGCCTTTGTCGTTGTTTGTAACATCAATGTATTGGGGCGTTTTTAACGCCCATGTCGGGCTAAAGCCGCGACCTACAGGGTTGTTGTGTTTGGTGATGTCGATCATGAATGGGTGATCTACAGGGTTGTTTTGTTTGGTTGTGACGACCATGAATGGGCGACGCAATGCGTTATTTTTGCACAGGTTTATGGCGTTTGTAATATTTTTATCGAGTCAGAAGCTTCGAAATGTAGGTCGGTCTTTAGGC
>NZ_ATXQ01000018.1 GCF_000421765.1 Denitrificimonas caeni DSM 24390
AACGCCCTTGTCCTTTCGCTAACCTTCGGCTCTGCGAATACCTGGTACGAGGACTTGCACCTCGCTAGTTAAGTGCCATGCCCGGCACACACGCTCAAAACAGCGGTGCGGAGCATCCGCCTGCTTTTGCTTGTTATGTGTATTTATCACAACACATTTACTTTCGAGCGATTTCTAATGGGCTTAAATAGCCTGATCAAGAAATCTTCCAAAGCTGGAGCAAGATACACGTACTCAGCTGGAAACCCTACAGCACCAATATCTACGACTTCCGCCCACTTGGCTTGGGGCTTGTAGTGGCCATTTCCCAAGTTTTTATCCGCTCGAAGGACGTGAGAAAGAAGCCGACGGGATATTCCATGCTCAGGGTATGTGTTATTTCCAATGGAAGCACCAAGACCTATATAAACGACTTCACCTTCACAATTAATTAGTGCGTACACACCTGCCATGTCATGATAGGGAGCGGAACCTTTCCATGGCCAACCACTTATCCACGGCATAGGTGAAACCGTGGAAGACTTATCCCAGTGCATATCAAAGAACTTAGCAGTAGCCTCTTCTAAACTTTTCAGTGTTCTCAATAGTTACCTCCTGCCACATAACGTTTGGTTAAGGGGCTGGCATTAGCCCGTCCCAGTGAGCGAAGCGAACGATTTAAACAGCTTGTTAGGCATGGATTCTGTCGAACGCTGCGGATTGGTATTGTTGATTCGTATGTATGGCTGTTATTTTTTGCACTTTGCACATGCAGGATATTTTTTTAATAGATCATCATCTTCAATGAGGTAATAAATACTAGTGCTTGCTCGCTCCATACCAGTTGAGTCAGAGTTACAAAGAGTAAACGCATCAAATATTACGGTCTTGCCAGCCCTTGTTACGCTCTTGCATGCCACCCTGTGTATTACCTCTCCGCCTCCTACTAGAGCCTGCATGTATATTGTTTCTATTGAGTTTGTGTCTGACCATTGTTTTATTGCTGATTCTTTAACTTTTTTAGATTGAGGTGTGAAATCTTTACTCTCGTATCGCTTATAGATTTCATCGCATATGTCATTCAGTTCGTTTTCGAATTGTCTATTTCCTGTAAATATAATAAAACTTTTGAATGGCCGATTTTTCCAAGTGCCAAATTTTGCATTAAAGGATTCCACACCAAAGAACCTCGGATCAAAAAAACGTGAATTAATAACGATGTCAGCCTCCTAATGCATAACGATTAAGCTAACGGGCGTGCAAAAGCGTAGCTTTTGCGAGTCCAGCGAACGAAGTGAGCGGCAGTTGAGCGCATTGTTAGGCGAAACTACCGCAGTGTGCGATATGCAAAGGCGAAGAGGGAAAGCCCGATCGCGGACCAGATAAAGCCAACGACATAAGCACCTACTTGCGGACCGAAAAATAGAGAAAAAAGCAGCCCTAAACCACAGACACTTCTACAGCTTGAGTCAGAGTCCACTGGCAGTGTTTGCATGCCAAAAATGAAGCTGGCGCCTAGGAGCAAAAATAATGATCCGATTAGAGCAATGAGCAGGAATGAACTCGATTTCATCTTTTGCCTAACATTATATTAGTAAGCATGCGCGTTTTGCCGCCAAACCTACTTAGTTAATTTAACAGTAAGACATTGTTTATACGCAGCTTTTCTGCACTTCGCAAGACAGCTACCTATGGCAATTCGTGCATGCTTATTTATATCTCAACGACTGCACATTAAGTATCCAAATAAAACGCTATCGCCTCCCTTTTACTGCCTGTGCTTAAGCCCATACGGAGACAAATCGTGCATTGCTCGGCATTGAAATGCGCACCTTGTTGTTTGACACAGCTTTACTCACCTACTCACCTACTCACCTACTCACCTACTCACCTACTCATTCTGGCAGGCTTTCAATAAAGTCAGTCAAGACCTGTGTGATAGTCAAACCTTTCTTCGCAGCATAAATCTTGAGCTTTGAGTGCATCTCCAGAGAAATATTAAAATTCACCCTTCTCTGCTCCTCAAGATTAGCTAAATCAGCAAACTTAGATTTAGCATCCTGCCTGGCACTTGGCCGGCCTGCGTTTAATAATCTACTCATTTACTCAAATCCTCACCTACTCAACAGCACTATCAAAAAAGCTTTTAATCTCAGCAGCAAGAGCATAAATTTCCATGGCTGCATCACCTGTAGGGTACTCATCTAAAACAGTCGTACCTTGCGCTGCGGAGCCTGGGTAAATGACTCGTTGCGTTATTCTTGTTTCTAAAACAGGCAAGCCATACCCTTCAAGAGCACCACCAACCTCAGAACTCATTTTTGTGCCTTTGATAGCGCGTGAAATAACAAATGCCGCTTGAAGCTTTCCGTCGGTCATTTCTATGCGCTGCTGTACCAGATCAACCAAGTCTGATGTTGCCCAAATATCATACGGACTCGGCTGCACAGGAATCAGAATAAAGTCTGCTGCCTTAATAGCTGACACTGCTAGGTTGGCTGCCTGCGGAGCACCATCAATAATTATATAATCTTTGCGTGCAAGACTCTTCAGGTCACGCTCAATTGTGGGTCTATCAATACCGACAACGGTAACTGGGTTGTCATCGCGTACAGCTGACCAATCCCTAGCGCTGCCTTGTGGGTCTGAATCCACCAATAAAACCTCTGCTCCTGATAACTGAAATGCACGAGCTAAATGGGTTGCGACTGTAGTCTTACCAGCACCACCCTTTTGGTTTAATACTGCTATCACTTTCATCCGTATACGCCTATTCAAATAACATGTACTTAAAAGCTTCTCATGGAAACTCAAAAGCGCAAGTGAGGTTATGAGTAAATAAATAGATGAGTATCTGTATGAAATGACGGATACAAAAATCAGCCGCATAACCTACTGCACCTGCAGTTGTCTCTGCTTGCGTCCTGAATGGCAAGTCGCTATCATGTTTGGCATACCTGCTCATTGAGCAGTATGTCGGTCACTGTCCGATTAAAAGAACCAGTATTATCCTACCGTGCTTCACAGCCAGTACGCTGACAACCTGCAAATAATGTTCGCAGGCAAAACCTCAGAACAGCATCCTATGCTGCTCAACAATCCTAAGGCGCTTAAATGCGCTCTCAGTATTTTCGAATCCATATTCGAAACACCGTGCTCTGATATGCTGATCCAGCTATCTCTTTGAGCCTAGAAATCTATTAATAGCCCGTACGGGCTGAATCTATTCACAGTCATCTCATCTATAAAATCATTTAGCCAGCACAGTTTATCGTGCTGGAACTGATCAAATTATTTATCAAATCTGATTCTCCACAAAAGAGACAGATTCTTTGGTAAGGTCCTAAGTGTCTGATAGATAAGCAAAATACTGCTGAATTAATCGTTGCTGCTCGCGTGAAAATGCGTGAAACGAGCAACCTAACTCGAAAAATGTGCGAATGGGGGCTGCCAGAGTTTGTCTGGACAGCGCGTTGCTGAGGACTTCACCCACAGCATTTTTCTTGTTTAAAAAACACTGTAGAACATTCTAGGCAGAGGGCCGGGTCGCCAGCGGTACTGGTTGATCGGAACACTTAACACACTGCGTCACCTCCTCTCCTCTCTGCTCATAAAATGTTCCAGCGGGTCGTGCCGCTACACCATCGACGTAGTGTGCCCACCAAAACCTCTCAGCTATTGCTGGGGTTTTTGGTGGGCACATTTCAGTGTTTTTAACTCGGTGATTTGCTATGAAACGAAATTTTGGTACTCAGCAACGTGACCCCATGCGAGCAGCTAGCGTGCTGCTAAATGCATCCAGAGATGCAGGCGGTACATCGTTTAGCACTGTGGCAACGGTGCTACAGCGGTTTGATAAATTTGTTGGTTTTGCTAGGGAGCGAGGAGTCTCACGTTTGGATAAAGTAACGCGATTGCTCGTGCAGAACTATGCTGCATTTCTGCGCGACAGTGATTACAGCGCTGCTTATCAGCAAAATCTTCTTTCGGCAGTTAATACTATTTTAACTAAGGGTTATGAGAGTCAAGGGCTGCGGTGGCAACCAGTAACGGGACGTGCTGAGGGATTAATGCGTCGCGACAATGTTCGGAAATCACCTACGACCAGTAAACAGCAACTCCAGCAGGCTCAGGCTGATATGTCCGTACATGCAGCAGTTGTAGCAGGCCTAGCCCGCGAACTGGGACTTCGTAGTAAAGAAGCAGCGTTATTAAATGCCCGTGTTGCACTTAGGGAGGCGGAGGGAAAATCTTTGGTGACAATCGTTGACGGCACCAAAGGCGGTCGGTCGCGTAAAGTGCCTGTAACCAAGCCAAGTCAGTTTGACGCACTCATCAAAGCAGCACACTTACAGGGCGACAATCGCTCACTAATACCCAGCCATCAGACGTGGGTTGAGTTCAGAGCGACCACCTTGTACAACGGCAGAGCAGCATTAAAGAGGACTGGGATCAAGAATTATCACGATCTTAGAGCCGCTTATGCTGCTGATCGCTACTTTGAAGAGACCGGACATTTAGCACCCTGTAACAATAATGGTCGCCGCACTGCGGAACGCTCTATTGATCTGCAGGCCAGAGAAATAATTGCTGAAAAACTCGGGCATGGCCGAACTGATGTGCTGGTGTCCTATGTGGGGAGTAGGAAATCATGAGCAGCAAACCAGACATACTGCAGGAAATAAAAAACTTAACGCGAGATTACGTTCGTAAAGGTGGGAAAAAAAATCGCCGCCAGCAGCACAAACGGATGCTGGAGTTTGGATTGTTCTGTCGAGACAATTTACAAGCCCCGAACCTGGCTACGGTTGGTAAACGTCATGTTGTCAGGTATTACAAAAGCATTGAAAACCTCAGCGATGCCACTCGACTAAGTCACTATTACGCGATAAAAACCTTGTTTTTACTGGCCGGTAAAGCAATGCCCGTTAAACCGTTTCCCGGCCCAAACCCTGAAATAGATAGCTGATAGCTCGTGTGAGCCAAGGCAAAATACTGCATCGCATGCATGGTTCGCCTAGATCAAGCCTCATGTAATGACATTTATAAAAAGCTTTCGCCGGCGAAACAAAAACTGAAACCGGCAGACTGGATATTTGATTAAACAACATGCGTGAACATTACACAGTCGTTTATTTATATGAGTACTACAACTGCAGGCGTTGAGTGAGTAATAAAAAAGCCCAGCTTATGCAGCTAGGTGTCAATGGCCATTAACACTAGGCTTTTACTACCTGTCGTGATTAGGGTCAGGTTTCTAATGTAGAAAAATTGTTCTGCAGCAACTTATCTATACGGGCCAACTCACGACGTTGTTTTTTTAAAAACTCAGCGGCTTCGCAAACTGCTGTGTAATGCTGCTCAATTTCATCAATCAGTAGTCGCTCCTCAGGACCTGCCTCATGAAAAACTTTTGCTCTGTAGCGACGCCCGCGATCTTTTGGCAGAGGTTTAAAATATTGTCCATCCTCACGACCACCAATAAATCCATTGTGGTACCAGGTGCAGCTCAGCGCGCGCTCTTTCAAAATAACACGCGTTGCATAACGCGCAGGAGCACTGCCATTTGACTGCAATTGTTTACGGTATTTATAGTGGCGATCGGATTGAGCCATCGCAAAAACAGCTAAGAGTTGCAACATCACACTATTACACTTTTCAACATGACTCAGCTGAGGACGCATTACCATGTAAAGTTTTTCTATTGGAAAGCCTTCTCGTTCCGCAGCTGCCGAAACTTCAATTAGTTTATCTAACCCGTCAAGACCCTCTGTAATAGCTTCAGTTATTTGATCACTCATGATCATCATCTCCTATAACGTTAATTGGAAACAGGAGATTCGCACGTGATCAACAATACCCAGATATCGATAAGTGACATAAAAAGTCATTTGGTGAAACAAATGCAAATAAAAGTTGTGAAAGCACATTTTAGAGTAAAGCTTTATCTTTTTTGATATTTCAGTTCGTCTAATCAGATTTGTTGCACGCTCAACCTACGTCCCATACGAAGAGTGAAAATAACCAAGCGATTACTCTAAAATCTCAGCTCACCAATTGTAACTGACAGGGCCACATTACTTCATGACCTACCAACCATCTGGCTAAAAAAGGAGTCAAGGTTTCAAGCTTGTCGCCGGCTTCCTGAAACGAGTAACACAGGTTCACCAACGAACTCCTGAGGTCAGCTATAACAATGCTAAAGCATGTAGCCCTGTGCTTGTTTGCGAACTATTTCCCGCATCCACTCCCTTAATGGCTCAGGCTCAAGCACTTGCAAGCCAGTGCCTTGGCTCAACAACCAACGACGTAACTGCATCCCATCCAGCACCTGCGCTTCAAGCACATATCGTTCAGCATGCTGCGGATCAGTCGTTAAGATTTGTTTGTCAGCTAAAGGCGTTTCTTCAAGATGCGCTGCGAGCCATGGGCTAACGAGTAACTTAAGCGCAATACGCTGCCGCTCAGGCAATACCCACTGCATTGCGCCACTATCCAAATAATCATCAATATCAAACTCCGGGAACGATCGAACCGACTCATCCAGCAGCTCGACCTCTTGATAACGATGCAAAGCTGTAATGCGCACATCATCAAACTCAAAAAACCGACAAATCAAGTACAGCGTATGACCTTGCTGCACCAAACCGTAAGGATGAATAATACGTTCAGGCTTGCCTTTATAGGTAGCAGAAAACTTCTGGTTTTCCAGTACCGCCTCATAAATGAGCCCCACTGCTTCTGCATCGACTTGCGGTGCCTGCAAAAAGTGCTGCGGTACAACGCGTACTTTACTCATCCAGTCGTGATACTTGCTGGAGTTATGCTGACGCAATTGCGCTTCCGCTTCAAACTGCCACGGCTCTAAATACTGCAAAACTTGCCGTGGCAATAGAGATTGCAAATGCTCCATAGCCATCGTCACCGTCAAGGCCGTCACAGCATCCATACCCGGAAAGGCTAAATGCGGGCTGCCTTTACTAAACGCCCAGGCGACGCCAGTTTTACCGCGGCCCGCGGGTGCACTTTGTACAAGGGGAAAGTGACTTGATAGGCTAACCAGATCACGCTGGACAGTGCGTAAACTCACTGGATATCCCGCATCTTCTAGCCGTTCATGCAGCTGTTGACTGCTTATTGAGCGTGGTTCACGAGGAATCTGCTGTAGCAACAATAATAAACGTAAAGATGAATCTGCCATACTGCACTCAAATAATTAAACGACAAGTAGTGTCGCATTAGAGTGGCATCATTACACCTCAGTCGCAAGCAACGTACGCAGAGGTAAATAATGAGATTTCTGAGTCCGCATCATTCAGCAGCCCAATATAATGAGACTTTAAACCCTCGCGTACGCCAATGGATTTTAACGCTGCTAGTACCTCTGGGCGGTATGTTTTCCTATGCATCCGATGACATTGTCAGTGATGCTTTGCTGCAAGCCCTGTTTGATTTTGATGACCCTGATATAGAGCTTTCTAAAGCAGAGCTACACAGCTTGTTACGCAAAGAGTATCGAAAGTGTTCAAACATACCGGCACGTTTGCCTGATGTTTTACAGAGCAATATTGCGCAACTAGCTAAGCTCGTAGATTTAGACAGCGTGGAACGATGTATTTTAGAATTCGCCATTGCCCTATCAATGGATGCACGCTTAACCGATGCCGCTGATCTTCTCGGCGACCTGAATACAGCCAAGATGTTCTATAGCTTAACGAAGCTGCTGAACTGCCCTGAAAATGAGATTCGTACCGCCCTATCCCGTGATGGTGCTTTGATGCGTACCGGCATCTTTAATTTAGGTAATTTTGATGACGGTTTTTTAACTCACAAGTTACGGGTGCTGTCTGTGTCGTTTGCAGACACCTTGTATTGCGGTGCAGTCAGTCCACAAGCCTTATTGCGTGATGAGATAAGAAAATCAGCTCCAGCACAGCTCAAGCTAAAAGACTACCCAAGCTTGTCTGAGCATTTGGATATTTTGTTGCCGTATTTAGCGCACAGTGTGCAACAGCGCAGCACTGGCGTGAACATTCTTTTACATGGTCAACCCGGCACAGGTAAAACAGAACTCGCGCGTTTGCTAGCTCAACTCAATCATTGCCAACTCTATGAAGTGGCCAGCGAAGATAGCGATGGCGACTCTGTAACAAGTCAGTACCGTTTAAACGCTTACCGCGCCGCACAACACTTCTTTGCCAGCAACGACAGCATGCTGGTGTTTGACGAGGTGGAGGATATTTTCAGTGAAGACGCTAATCCTTTTATCCAAAAAACAGCGCTTGCAAGTAAAAACAAGGCATGGTTCAACTTGATGCTGGAACACAATAGCATTCCAACCATTTGGATCAGCAACAGCATCAATCGCATGGACCCAGCCTTTGTGCGTCGCTTTGATTTTGTGATTGAAGTGCCACTACCGAGTAAAGAGCAACGTGTAAAATTGCTCAAGCGCTATAGCAAAGGCTTACTGGATAAAAAAACCGTACAAGGCTTGGCCGATCAAGAGCAGCTAAGCCCTGCAGTGATAGAGCGTGCCGCACATGTGGTGACTAGTATTGCTGAAAAACTTGAAAATCCTGCGCAAGCGATGCAGTTACTGATTGATAGCACCTTAAAGTCACAAGGTTACTCGACAGCTCAAATGTAAGCGTAACAACAACCCCACATAGCCAACGCTTTTCTGATGCCATAGCTTACCCGTTTTAATAAACGAGGTGATGTATGAGCCGTCAATATCGCAACACAGCGCAGTGGTTAGAGTTAATCGAAGCTTTTGAGCACAGCGGGCAAACCCAGGTCGAGTTTTGCGCTGCGCTTAAGCTCAATCCTAAGTATTTTAGCAAGCGCCGCAGTGAGTTATTAAGCACTCATCCTGAGTCTGCTTTTATTCAGGTGCAGGCTCAATCAATAAGCACGCCAGCAGCAGGTTCTGGTGCATCATTGGCGTTGCGCTTTCAGCAAACTGAATTAACTTTACCTTTGTC
>NZ_ATXQ01000019.1 GCF_000421765.1 Denitrificimonas caeni DSM 24390
TCCACCTTCTTCTTTTGACAACACGTAAATTTCTGCCTCAAAACGGGTGTGCGGCTTGATTGAACCAGGCTTAGCCAATACTTGACCACGCTCGATATCTTCACGCTTAGTACCACGAAACAGAACACCAACGTTCTCACCTGCACGACCTTCGTCGAGCAACTTACGGAACATCTCAACACCAGTACAGGTGGTTTTTACGGTGTCTTTCAGACCGATGATTTCAACTTCTTCACCGACTTTAACGATACCGCGCTCAACACGACCTGTTACAACAGTACCACGACCTGAGATCGAGAATACGTCTTCAATTGGCAGCAAGAATGGCAGGTCAATTGCACGCACCGGCTCTGGAATGTAAGAGTCTAAAGTCTCTACCAGAGTTTTAACTGCAGTTGTACCGTGACCGTTCTCATCACGACCTTCCAACGCCATCAGCGCTGAACCGATGATGATTGGAGTGTCGTCACCTGGGAAATCGTAAGTGCTGAGCAAGTCACGCACTTCCATTTCAACAAACTCCAACAACTCTTCATCATCAACCATGTCCGCTTTGTTCAGGAACACAACGATGTACGGAACACCAACCTGACGTGACAGCAAGATGTGCTCACGCGTCTGCGGCATAGGGCCATCAGCAGCTGAACAAACCAGAATAGCGCCGTCCATCTGAGCAGCACCAGTAATCATGTTTTTAACGTAGTCAGCGTGACCTGGGCAGTCAACGTGCGCGTAGTGACGGTTCGGTGAATCATATTCTACGTGCGACGTGTTAATGGTGATACCACGTGCTTTTTCTTCAGGAGCGTTATCGATTTGGTCGTAACCTTTCGATGCGCCTGTGCCGCCCCATACTTCAGCGCAAACACGAGTTAGTGCAGCTGTCAGTGTGGTTTTACCATGGTCAACGTGACCAATAGTACCAACGTTCAGGTGCGGTTTATTACGTTGAAATTTTTCCTTAGCCATTGCTACCACCCTCTGATTGAGCGCACTTATTTTATAAGCACATACAAGAAAGGCAGATATATACATATCTGCCTTTATGTTAACCCTGGAGCTCATGAGCGGAGTTGAACCGCTGACCTCACCCTTACCAAGGGTGTGCTCTACCAACTGAGCTACATGAGCGAAACACTGCAAACGCAATTGGAGCGGGTAGCGAGAATCGAACTCGCATCATCAGCTTGGAAGGCTGAGGTTTTACCACTAAACTATACCCGCACTGCATTTGCTTAAAAATATGGTGGAGGGAGAAGGATTCGAACCTTCGAAGCTCACGCGTCAGATTTACAGTCTGATCCCTTTGGCCGCTCGGGAACCCCTCCTTAAGCGAGGCGACATAATCCTCTAGATCGAAGCCAATGTCAACCCCACCATCGCTCTTTTAATCAATATTTTCATATTCAGATTCAAATACTTATGGTTGCTCAGGTAGCTTGTCACTTGGCAACAATAGATGCTTCATGTCATTAAAGTCTTGGACCAACTGTTTAAGCAGCCCCTGCCCAACCAATCTCCGACTCCCTTCGCCAATCGCCACCCAATACAAACGCTGCGAGCGCTCAATTGAGCGTATCGAAGGCTCGTAGCCTGCCTCTTTCAAACGCTCAGCGACACTTTGCGCAGAATCTTCTCGCGCAAACATGCCTAGAGAAATACCATTGGTTAGATCTCCTTGAGTAATGAGATAACCATCAATTTTACGCGCCTGCATTTCCTTTAGCTGCCTGATTGATGCCTGACGAGATGCTAAAGGCGCAAGATACACCCAGTACTCAATATCAACCTGACTGTCTAGCACTGTAATTTTTGACTGAATATCTAGACTAACTAAACGCTGCTGTAGTTTTTGCGCCACCTGCTCATCGGCAAAGCCGCCCAGCAGCATAATTTCTGCTTGCTCCTGTCGTAATCCAGCGCTCAGCGGTTGCTTCTGCAATTCAGGCACTTCACTAACCAACTGAACCTGCCCTTGTGTCGCCTTGCTAGGCAATACAACAGGCTTATCCTCAATTGCGTTGTTAGTAAAATCTTGCTGACTCCATACAAAGTACAGCGCATTAACAATAAGTAATCCTAGAAACAGCCAGCGCATTTAATTACACCCCACCAACAAACGGACAAGCGATCGCTAGTCCTTTAAAAACCAAATCTTCATCGAACAAAGCATTCCCTGCTGCTGAAGATACAAACCTGCCATCACCACCAGTACAGACTACCTGAAAATCAGAGCCCCATTCTTTGACAGCCTGCGCCACATGCTCTTGAACAAAACCTTTAAACATTGTTGCAACACCGCAGGATATAGCAGACCGCGTATTGCTACCGCGAACAAAACCACTTGCACTTTCATCCAGCTCAAACCCTGCCAATTGTTGCGCACTAGAATTCAAAGCAGTTTTCATCATTTGCACACCAGGCGCTATACAGCCACCCAGGTGAAAGCCCTTTGTACTTACATAATCCACAGTAATCGCTGTTCCACAATCAAAAACCAGACAGGCAGTCTGCGCAGCACTGTATGCAGCAACTAGTGCCAACCAACGATCCACTCCTAACTTTGCCGCATCAGTATAGCCATTGGTTACCCCAGCCAACTCTGGTAGCGACACTGCATAAACAGGCATAATTTTGAGACTGCGCAGCAATAAATCTGACAAAACACTATTATCAAAAACTTTGCGCACAGAACATACTCGACAATAGCGTATGGGCACTTGAATATATCGCCCCACTTCGCGCACTAACTCTTGCGCATCACTTGTGGCACCACGCGCGACAATCTCCATGGTAAGCAAATCTACCAGCCGCCACTTAAGACGAGTATTGCCATAATCGATCTCAAGTATCATTGCGTAGCCTTAAGCTTAACTCGCCACCAATAAATAAACGCTCTTGCCCGTCAACAAGCAGACAAATTTCACCTTTCTCACCAATACCCGCAATCCGTCCTCGCACTAACTCATTACCCGCAGACAAAACAACCTCTCGGCCTTGCCATGCATGCACGCCAAGCCACTCACTTCTCAAACTAGAAAAACCATAGTTTTTTTGCTTATCTAGATACAAATCCAAGCTTTCTAAAATACTCTGCGCAAACTTTGTTCTATCAATTTGCTTACCCGTTTCAAGTGCTAATGACGTCCACTGCTGGTCTATCGCCTGATTAGTCCCCGTCATATTAAGATTCACACCTATACCGATGACAACGTGACAGAGATCAGCAGGATCACCAACCAACTCAAGCAAAATTCCTGCGACTTTTGAGTTATTAATTAGAACATCATTTGGCCACTTTAACTGCGCGGTGGTTCCAACTACTTGCTCTACGGCACGCACCACAGCAAGCCCAACTACCAAGCTCAATCCATCTATCTGCGCCATGCCCTGTGTAACAGGCCAGACGAATGACAAATACAGGTTTTGCGCATAAGGGCTACTCCATTCACGCCCTCTGCGCCCCCTCCCAAGTGTTTGATGCTCAGCCAAAATAGCTAGCGGAGCAGCCTGCATTGCAAGCACTTTTTTCGCATACTCATTGGTTGAGCTAATCGAGTCGTAAGCAAAGATAGGCAATGATGGAAAGCTAGCTTGCAAAGAATTCAAATCAATCAGGCTCAAAGGCTGTGATAGACGATAACCTTTACCAGGAACGCTTTGTAATTCTAAACCGAACTCATCTCTCAAACTTTGCAAACGCTTCCAAACTGCTGCACGGCTGATGCCAACCTCAGCACCAAGCTCATTACCAGAATGAAAATCACCATCCGCCAGTAATGTTAATAGTTTAAGCATATCCACCAAACACCTTCGCATACGACTGTTTATTATGCTGCTTATTTCAGGCAAAGGTAATTAATATCACTAGATTCGTAGCTCGGCTTCTATAATATTTAACACTAATTTGACTCCTAGGCTTTTCGTGCGCAATGCATTTATAGCAATCTTGCTTATTACAGAGACAAGCGAGATAAGCATGCTGCACTAGAGCATTAATTCTTAAAACTCTGGAAAGAATGCCGACAAGGGCCATGCCTACCAACATTTCCTACTGCCTAGCAAACTACGCTGCTGATCAATGAGCGCTGCGCTGCAACTGTGACAAGCGGAGTCAGGGATGACGTAGCGCCGGCGTTGAACCCTGGATGGGCTCATCGACGGGAGAACAGTTGCGGCGCAGTGCGGCATGCTCGGCGCTAGCAATTTAATCGTTTAAGGCTATTTATTGTATTTTAAGAATGGTCTGCAAGAAATACGCATGCCGTACCGCCCTTATGCTGCTTTTCCCTCAACGAGCCGTCCGGGCTCGATTCGGGCGCTTCGCCATCCTTGGCTGCGCTTGCCGCTGCACAAGGGAGGTACTGGTTAATCTTTTGTGTTGCCTGCTCTATTTATGCCAGTTTCATTCAAAGTATTTTGAGTTTTGAGAATATTACAATGACGACTTGTAGAGCCACGGCTCAATCAGCCTGCAACTGTAGCCACAGGCAAACCGACTCACTGAAACTGATAAAAAGCTCTTAGTGATACACGAACACACGCACTGACTATCTAGCAGACGGCGCCGCTGATCAATGAGCACTACGCTGCAGCTGTGGCAAGCGTAGTCATGGATGACGTAGCGCCGGCGTTGAACCCTGGATGGGTTCGTCGACGGGAGAACAGTTGTAGCGCGGTGCGGCATGCGCAACGTTAGTAATCCAATCAATTAAAGTTCCTGCAAACTGCAGACTTTATGCATCACTCGTTAATCATTACTGGTGTTTGCAGCCCGATTGGGATTTATTTTCTTTATGCGCTTGACGATGACCGACTCGGATTCGTGCCATCCAGGCACTCACCTTTCTGGCAGCCTAGGGCTGTCCAAACACGTTCCCGACGCGTTTGTCACATGGGGCTTCGCGCCCGTTATACAGTGACTGAAGTTCACTTCGGATAAGCCAAAAAAAAGGCTACCCGTTAGGGTAGCCTTTCTTATTTGGCGCTTGACGATGACCTACTCTCACATGGGGAGACCCCACACTACCATCGGCGATGCATCGTTTCACTTCTGAGTTCGGGAAGGGATCAGGTGGTTCCAACGCTCTATGGTCGTCAAGCAATTCTTTTTGAGGAGCCGTTTCCCACTGTTGTGGTCATCGTCTTCTCTAATTAGGTGTGTGATAGTAGCATAATTTGTGCGTTTCGCGAACTTTCGGTTCACAATTCGTCTTCCCAAATTGTTTGGGTGTTATATGGTCAAGCCTCACGGGCAATTAGTATTGGTTAGCTCAATGCCTCACAGCACTTACACACCCA
>NZ_ATXQ01000020.1 GCF_000421765.1 Denitrificimonas caeni DSM 24390
ATCGAATCTCAGCTTTGAGGCGCTCTTCCGCATACATTTTTTTGAGCCGACGGTTCTCTTCTTCAAGCTCTTTCATGCGCTTCATGAGCGAAGTGTCCATGCCGCCATATTTTGAGCGCCACTTGTAGAACGAAGCTGAGCTAATACCATGCTCACGGCATAGTTCAGGGACTGGAACTCCAGCCTCATTTTGTTTGAGAATTGCCATAATCTGGCTCTCAGTGAATTTTGATTTGCGCATAGAAAACTCCTTGAGTTTATATTAATGGAATTTTCTACAAATAGCCTCTGTGGTTTTGAGGGGGGATTACAAAAGAACAGTTAGAAAAATACGAAAATTCAAAGAAGTCCATAAAGTCATTTCGGGAGGCCATATCCCAGCTAGCAAGTAGTACAACCGATCCAGATAACCCTAAACCATTGGTGTTTATTATCGATGAACTTGATCGTTGCAGGCCAAATTTTGCAATTGAAATTTTGGAAAAAGCAAAGCACTTCTTTAACGTGGACAACATTGTCTTTGTTCTTGGTGCGGACAAAAAGCAACTAGGATCATCTATTAAAGCAGTTTATGGTGAAGGACTTAATGTAAACGGCTACTTGCGAAGGTTTATGGACTTTGATTATGTTCTTCCACCACCTGACAAAGGGCTTTTTGTAAAAGCCTTATTCAAAAAATATTCGTTTAATGAGTATTTTTCAAAGAAAAACGCAAGAAATCTCCAATACGAAGGCGAGCAATCTTTAAAGATGTTCTCGGAGCTGTTTGAGTTGTATGGTTTAACGCTACGTGAGCAGGAACACTGCTGTTCGCTTCTTAGTCTATCCATAAGAACAACACCTGAAAATTATAAGTTATTCCCAGTTTTTCTTTGTTTTCTTATTGTATTGAAAGTAAAGTCGCCTGATTTATATAAAGAATTGATTACTGATGAGATCAGTGTTTTTGAGCTGTTGGAAAGGTTTAAGACACAACCTGGTGCCTCCGATTTGCTTTTGACTAATTATGGTACAGCGCTAGAGGCATACATTGTAACTTGTAAATCACAGAGTCATAGTTACGATGAAATATCGAAAAAGTATCAAGAAGTAATAGGTTCCGGTTCTTCAAACGAAGAAGAAAAACGACGAGCTAAAAACATATTGGAAATTATCCGGGATTTTGACTGGAACGGTGGTATTGGCTCTTTGGGTTATTTGCTAAAGAAAATTGAAATTGTTTCTCGATTTGAGGCGTGAGCTGCTAACAAACGCGTCAATTAGGACGTTCGCAAGCTCGCGCCTATTACGCGGGCGTTATATGCTAAATCCAATATGAACTGGAATTCCGTCAAACAGCATTTTGAAGATCACGGTGCACTCGTAGATATTTTTTACGAGGGCATGAATAATGACCGCTGGTTAAAGCTCTTCCAATGGCTGAAGGGGCATAATGCCTTAGATTCAGTTAATTGTTATATTCCTAGCAAAGACAAGAATCTTGACCTGTTTCCCAACTTATTAGAAAGTGTAATTAATGAAAAGGGTTTTTATTGTTTCGCATCGATTAAGATTGAAGGAGTTATCGTATTCTTTAGGTTTTATGAGGGAACTGAACTGGAATGTGATGTTTCCCCTAAGGAGATAGACTCTATGATCAAGGTAGATATTCTCCTAAACTTACTATCTGAAGTTCAACGGGTGGTAATGGCAAGCAGGTATATAATGTGTCCAGAGAATTCTAGGGATCAAATTTTTAACATTAATGGCAAGTTCGTATCATGAGTCTGCATATAACAAGCAAAGGCACTGCGACCAAATACTCTCCACTTCGTTTTCGTGCGGGAAAATACTCGCACAAAAACAAAGCTCCGGTATTTGGCGCGTGCTTTGGGCGTTATGTGCAAACAATCAGAGGAATCGTCTTTTGCCGGAAATAAAAACGCTAGGCCTTTTTTTAATTACTGCTTTGGCGGAGATTATTGGTTGTTACCTACCATATCTTTGGTTACGTGAAGGGAAATCGATTTGGTTGCTGGTTCCTGCCGCTATTAGCCTTGCTGCATTTGCTTGGTTGCTGTCGTTACATCCAACCGCAGCAGGCAGAGTTTATGCCGCTTATGGTGGCGTTTATATTTTTACGGCTATCTTGTGGTTGTGGGCTGTCGATGGCATTCGTCCAACCACTTGGGATGTTGTGGGTTCTGGTATAGCACTTGTGGGTATGGCAATTATCATGTTCGCTCCACGCAGCACATAACAAGTTACTCAAACGGACGCTAAACAGTTGGCTAGTGCTCGTTCCTCGCCATTTTAGCCAACTATTCCGCGTCGCTTAGTAAAGCGTTATACGAGAGCAATATGATCTGTCCAAATTGTAAATCAGAGAACGAATTAACTTGGAAAAGATATGTTTCTTCACCACTTGGCAGACATATATGTGACCAGTGTCAGTCAAAATTTCGTATGATTCATTCAATAAAATACCATTTATGCATTTTGGGTATTTGGTGTGTTTCTGGAGTACCGGCATTTGCTATTGCAATTTATTACGGAGCCAGTTTTTCAGTAGCTTTTGCGTTGTATTGGATAGTTGGCTTAAATGTAGGCTTTCCTTTAGATAAAAAAATTGATAATACTTGGCGAGGCACTAAGCTACGTGATTAATTTAAAATCGTATAACAAGGCAAATCAGCTCGCAGCTAATCGCTGCTGGACTCACTTCGTTCGCCACTGTTTGCGGCGTTAGCTGGATGGTGAAACAATGAAAAAAGGCTATCACATAGCTCACGAGGCTTCTCAAGTGGACTCTGAAGAATACACAGGGTTGCATGGGCGTGATGAGTTTAATGCAGCTGTAACCCATGTCGTTGAGTTAATTCGAGCGTCGTATGCCCTATTCAAACAAGGTTTCTATGCTCCTTCTGTTTTCGTTTCCATTACGGTCTTTGAAGAAATGGCGAAAATCAAAGCGGGCCATACGCGTTCAAGGTTAAACACTAAGGCAAGGGTGAAAAGAGGAAAAGATCCTCTATTTAATCACGGTAAAAAACACAAGATTTCAGTTGATCCACTTTATTTAATCGGAGACCGAATTGCCAATAGCATTGGTCACGATAGGGCGGTAGAAATATTCAAAGGCTACGAGACCGGTGAGTATTCTGAATTTCGCGAAAAGTCACTCTATTTTTCTCGAGGTTCCAGTGGTTTACACATACCGGCGGAGCATTTCGACAAAAAATTATCGGCGGAACATTTACTGATAGCTATCGAGATCTGTGCTGATGAGTTTTGGGGGATGACTGGCGAAACCAGTATTCTCTTTGATAGTACGAATTCGCTATACACAGAAGTTGAGCGGGAGCTCAAGCTCAGCTAACAAGTGCAGGCACGGCGACGCCCTTTACATTGCGCCTTCGGCTCCATTCCAAGGGCGCGCATGCTGCAAGCGTTAGATTGATTTCATCACACGGAAAGCATAATGGAAAGTATATTAAACAAGAGGCATTACCGAAGTGCATTCTATTGGCTAGTGGCACTGATATTATTGGTTTCTATAATTTTAAGATTTCTGGTTTTTCCTCAATTTGACACAAAGTTAGAAGCAAGTTTATTAGGCTTTGGTGCTGCACTTTTGGATGGACTTGTAATATCGCTCATAGTTACCGTTCTTATTGGTAGCTTTGTATTTTGGCTGACCCCAGAAATTCTCAAAAAATCAGTAATGGACGTTATTGAGCCTAAAGAAATTGGACCGCTTCTAAAAAAAGCAGCGACTGATACAAGAACTTGGACATATAAAGGCGCTTGTGGAAGATACACCCGCAAGACAACACTTCCTTCGTTGGCTAGTGCAGCCAAACACGAAGGGCTAGGTAGAGATATTAGAATTACGATATTAAACCCAGACAACGATCTATTATGTTCAGAATATGCAACTTATAGAAGAAGCCTAAAATCTGCAAAAAACGGCCACCCTTGGACAGAAAAAAAGGTTAAAGAAGAGGTTATTGCAACAATAATCTCAGCGCTAAGGTTTAGACACGAAGAGCCACTTCTTAGAATAGAACTGTATTTAATTGATCACTTTTCAGCCTTTCGTTTCGATATTTCAGATCAATACGTGATTGTTACTAAGGAGGATAAAGAGGCTTCTGGATTAAGAGCTGACTCAGGAACCTACTTTTATGATTCTTACAAAGATGACGTTAGGCTAAGCGAGCGGCAGTCTATAAATGTTAGCTACCAAGATGAAGTGCCAATTGGTAATAACTTAACAGATGAGACACTAAGAGCTTTGATTTTGGAGGCATCACTAATAGGCCCAGATAAAATTAGCAGCTTAGACCTAAGTGCGATACGAGAATTAATAAATTCCCCTGGAGACCCCTATTCATCATGAAAAGCATATTGAATCATAATGATTGGGTTTCAGCTTTGAATAACAATGAGTTGTCACCTTTTGATATCATTCGTAAGCGTAACAACACCCACACCTAGCACAACTGCGATCATTCGTTAGAGCATACCGATGCTTAGTTGAGTTTGATATTCCAAGGCGAGAGCGAGTCGATATGAGCAGCGCTGGTATGCGGTAGTTGTTCGAACAACGCTTGAAGATATACAGCAGGTTGCAGGTCGTTGGCTTTGGCTGTTTCAACGAGACTATAAAGAATAGCACTGGCTTTGGCGCCGCTGCGGGTGTTGGAGAACAACCAGTTTTTACGGCCAATCACAAAAGGTTTGATCGCACGCTCAGCACGATTGTTGTCGATGCTAACCAGCCCATGCTCAAGATAAGCCGTCAGTTTGTTCCATTGGTTCA
>NZ_ATXQ01000021.1 GCF_000421765.1 Denitrificimonas caeni DSM 24390
GAAATTTAAAGAGATTTGAACCGCCGTGGTACGTGACCCGTATGCCCGGTGGTGTGGGAGGAGAGACGTCGTGAGGCGTCTCCCTATCCCAATTAAGTTACTTTCCTCGCCATGGAGACTATTTTGGAAGCTGAAAAAATCATATTTCTGGGGTTGGAGGTAAAAGATATTATTTCTATTGGGGCATTAGGTATTGCTTTCTTAGCTCTATTTATTGCTCCAATAGTAAATGCCAGGATTTCAAAAAGACAGGTTATTGCCCCTATGCGCCAAGCTTGGATAAATAGCTTGCGTGATAAAATTTCAGAAATTTTGGCAATTGTATCGATTAATAGGCTAAATTATTGCCCGTCTACGCATTGGAATGATGAAAGAAAAGAAAAAGCTAATAAAAGAGATCTCGAAAATTATGAGAAGCTAATGTTGCTAGAGGCTTCGATTAGCTTACATATTAATGCCAGTGAGTCCGATCATACGGATCTTGTAGAACTAATATCTATCGTTGTTAAACAGTATCATGATTCTTTTGTATCTGACGAAAACAAAACGAAGTTGCTTGAGCTAAGTCGGAAGGTACTTAAAGATGAATGGGAAGCTACCAAAAAGACGTAACTTAACAATACGCTCAAGTACGTTCCCGGCCTACGGCCGTACACCGGATGCCCTTGGCAGGGCGCCGCTTAGTAAAGCGTTATGCAGTATGTCATCTAGGGAGTAAATTTTGAGTTCAATTAAAGATCACCTGTTTGAGGTTCAAAGCGAGCGAGCAGAACAGTGGATTCGTGAAAGGCTTAGTGATGAGCAACTTGATGAGGACTCAGAAGAGTGGCAGCAATTGGCAAGTGACTATTCAGATTATCAAGATCATTTGTCGGACGAAGCCGAATGGGCAGCCGAACTAGAATGGTTAAAAGAAAATGGCTCGTCCAATATACACAAGTTTTTTTCAGATGAATTGAATGCGCTAAAAATAATGGCTGAAAGTAATTTAGGTCATTCCAAAAAAATGGCGTTTATGTTGCACTCAAATATTATTGTAAAAATGTCGTATGCCTATGCAGTGACTCTTTTGGAATCATTTCTAGGTGACACATTAAAAGCCCTCATTACCGAGCGAGAAGAGTTTTTGAATAATGCAATTGGAAATGTGGAAGAAGTAAGTAAAGCGAAATATTCAATTGCAGAACTGGCTGAAACAGATTTAAGTATTTGCAACTTGGCTTTAAAACACGTTAATGAAATATTGTTTCATAATATACCTAAAGTGAAGAGGATTTATGAGCAAGTTCTTGGGGTGAAATTACAACTCGATATCTCTAGGGTTTCTAGAATCACTGCCCTACGGCACGATATTGTGCACAGAAATGGTTACAGTAAAGATAACAAGCCCATCGATGTAAATGCTCAAGACTTTTATCAGGCAATAGAGGATATCAAAGAGTTTACGTCCTCACTGCAAAAACAGATTAATGCGCTATAGCTTGCATAACAAGGCCAGGCACGGCGACGGTTTTTTCGTTGCGGCTTCGCCTTCACTACAAAACCGCGCGTGCTGGCAGCGTTAGCGAGGATCTATGGTCGACGGAGTATCTGGCAATATAATCGATTTGGTTGTTTTTCTTCTGCCGGGTTTTGTGTGTGCGTGGATATTTTACAGCTTGACGTCTCATCCCAAGCCTCATCAGTTTGAGCGAATTATCCAAGCGCTGATTTATACGTTTATTGTCCGTGCAATTGTTATTGCTACTGAATGGTTATTTACAGTTATTGGAAATAATTTATTCAGTATAGGTCAATGGGATAAGTCCGCAGAGACATTTATCTCACTAATTATTGCGCTTTTTTTGGGAGCTATATTTGCTTACTTGGTGAATGCAGATGTACTTCATCGCTATCTACGCAAAATCAAACTTACTACAAGAACATCTCATCCATCTGAGTGGTTCTATGTTTTTTCAGAAAAGATAACTTTTGTTATTTTGCATCTGCATGATGGCAGAAGATTGTATGGTTGGCCCAAAGAATGGCCCCTTGAACCTAATAAAGGACAATTTTATATCATGCTTCCTTCTTGGATTGCGGACGATGGGAATGAAACGCATCTTCCTGAATTGGACGGTGTGCTCATAAGAGCTGAAGATGTTAAGTGGGTAGAGTTTTTGAGAACCGAGGAGAAAGCAAATGACGAATAGACACAAAGGCTCCAATCCACCTCCGCCATCCAACGGTCGAGGTAGAGAACAAGCTAATACTAACCCGCCACCGACATACATAAGACCAACTCCACCTGCTAACCCACCACCACCTACAAATGAATCAGGTCGCTAACAAGTGCAGTCAAGGGACGCTCCTAACGTTGCACCCCTGCTGCAAGCGTTAGCAGTCAAAGGAAAGAATCGAGTGATACTAAAAAGTCGTGATATTGAAATTATTGAAGACGACCCATATCGAAATGACGCACTGAGTCGCAAAGAGAGTGGAGAAGCGCTAACAGAGTTCGTCTTGTCTGCAAATGACTCGGTGGTGGTTTGTATTGATGCTCCATGGGGACAAGGAAAGACTACATTCCTTAGGATGTGGGAACAGCATTTAAAGAATAACGATATACCAACGATCTACTTCAATGCTTGGGAAAGTGATTTTTCTGATGATGCTCTTGTATGCCTTATAGGGGAGATAAGTGCATCGATAACTGAACTATCAAAAACCGGTGACGAGTCAAAGGCTAGAGAATACCTTAAAAAAACTAAAGATATCGGTATTGCACTTTTAAAGCGCTCGGTTCCTGTTGCGGCCAAGATTGCAACGGCTGGTGTATTAGATCTTGATAAGGTTACTGAGCAGGCACTTGCAGGGCTAGCCGAATCGATAGCAAAAGTGTAATCCCCCCATTTTCCACAGTGCTCATTTGTAGAATTTAAGCTGCCTGTAATAACTGCCTTGGCGGTACTCCTCCGATAGCAGTGTGAGGGC
>NZ_ATXQ01000022.1 GCF_000421765.1 Denitrificimonas caeni DSM 24390
AACGCCCTTGTCCTTTCGCTAACCTTCGGCTCTGCGAATACCTGGTACGAGGACTTGCACCTCGCTAGTTAAGTGCCATGCCCGGCACACACGCTAAGCTAAGCGGCGCAGCTTGCTGCGTCCAAAGCTTAAGCGCCTTGTTATACGTCATCTTGTAAAGCTTGTTTTTTATACAAATGCGTTTCACCGGTAATAATGTCTTTTAGAACAGCTTCAGCTAAAAGTTTAAAGCGCATTTCGCTCTTTGTACTTATGGTGTATGTATCATATTTAAATATTATTGACTTTAACTTAATTGGTGGATATTTTGATCTTGGTATAAACAAAAATGCTTCAGTGAATTCTTGCTTGTGAACGAGGCCTCTAGTATTTTCAGGAGTTCTAGACAGTTTATTCCCAAGATCATGAAGGGTGCCTATTAAATTATAAGAAACATCAAGAACCTTCAGCTCATTACTCATACCGCTATATTCAAGAGTATCACCCTTCTTTAGCTCAGTATTTTTAATGAGCCATTCATTATCGAACTCTGGAATGAACTCTACATTGCTTATGCAAAGAGCGTTAATATTAAAATGTATTTCTTTAATACCTTGGTGGTTGTCAATGTCTTCTTGGCTCGGTTCGCTAACAACTTTTAGTGAAATATTTTTGTGCTCGGCATAAGTGATTGCGCCAGACTGGTAGCCTTGCGTCGTGACAAATACCCCATGTATGTTTCCAATGTCTTCAAGTGCACCATAGAAATCGCGTACTTTTCCTACGGAGACAGTGTTGCTGTATTCCTTGCATTCTACTGCAACTCTATGAGTTAGGCCGGCAATTTTAAATTCCCAGTAAACATCAATTTGGTGTAGTTGGCCCGACCGCCCAAGAACTTTCACATCATGTTCGACACTAACTGTTTCGTACCCGTCCGTGCTGAGAATCTCTTCATATATGGCTTTGGTTAGAAGCTCAAAGCTTGTACCTGGTTTTGCCACTGCACTCTCCATAACGTATAACGCCTCACATCACCGGCAGCAAAAAGCAGCGCGAGGAACGAGTGCTGTTTTTTGCTGTCCGAGTGGATGTGTTTGTTAGGCCTTATTACCAATTTTATTTTCCCGATATCCTAATGACTTTAACAAAGTCATGCCGCGCTTTAATAAACTCTCTCAATCTCTTCTTCTCAAATTCAATATCAAAATACGTCAACGTTTCACTCTGAATTCGGTCAATATTTTGATTTTGATTATGCAGATTATTGACTTGGTTTTGAGTCATATAATCATACGACCATCGGTAAAATGAATTAATGTTGTTTATTTCATTAAAATTGGCATACCTGCGATTTTCTAGAATATTGGAAAGTTTTTGGGTTATATGGTTTAGATCGCTGAAAGACTTTTCAACTTTGGATTCCAATCTACTTACGCTTTCATCATCAATATTTCCAGATACAATGCACTCCAATACAAGTGAAACAATGTAATTTGACAGCGAATACCGCGCAACAAGGTAGCTATTTGCAATGTTTTGCGGATCAAAGAAGCTTGAGTTTACCGACTGTTCAAGTCGAGCAATAAAGGTGTGAAATATTTGCTTTAAATCAATTCGACGCTGCTGAATATTGGTCAGCGTTGCAATACAAAGATTATTAGACTTTGATATATGTGTAATTTCATCCGAAACATCCTTGATAAACTCAGCAATTGACTTTAATTTGCTTATCTCTGGAATAATGAACTGATCCTGAACTTGACTTAGATAATAGTTATTTTGGCTTATAAGATCAGAATATATCGAAGTAAGCCTTTGGTTAAGCATGGGCATTACACAGCTCATCAATTGCTGAACAATGTCCATGCTATTGAGAATATCAAAACCTTGATGCTGTGAGAAACCTCCTTTGATGGATTTTTCCATTGATGAAAAACTACCATCTTTATACCTGACGATTCGACCCAATGGCAGGCTTGTCTGGAAGAATGGTGCATTGGAGTTAAAGTAATGACTTAAACCACCAAATAGATCCTGAGAAACAATGTTTAATATTCCATCATTTTTATGACTCTGAATGTCGGAGGTTGGAATGATAACTTCAGAACCTAAAATTGTTTCTAACAGAGCTTTTTGTTCGTCTTTTTTTGACACTTTGATATCCATTTAGACTAATAGCCTAATTGGGATAGGGAGACGCCTCACGACGTCTCTCCTCCCACACCACCGGGCATACGGGTCACGTACCACGGCGGTTCAAATCTCTTTAAATTT
>NZ_ATXQ01000023.1 GCF_000421765.1 Denitrificimonas caeni DSM 24390
GAACTGTTTAACGAAGCAGAAGAACTGCTTGCGCCCAGCGAAGAAGAAGTCGCTGTAGACCAAACCATCACCTACACCCGCAAGAAAACCCGCCGTCCAAGTTTAGCTGCAGAACTACCTCGCGAAGACGTTGTTCACGACATTCCTGCCGCGGATAAAGTGTGCAACGACTGCGGCAATGATTTACACCGCATGGGTGAAGAAATCAGCGAAAAACTGGAATTTATCCCAGCGACCGTTAAAGTCATCCGCCATATTCGCCCTAAATACAGCTGCCGCTGCTGCGAGAAAAACGCAACACAAACCCAGATTAAAATCGCACCCGTTCCAGCGAGTATTTTGCCTAAGAGCATCGCTACACCGACGTTACTGGCACAAATTATCAGCGCTAAGTACCAGTTTGGCTTGCCCTTGTATCGTCAAGAAGCATTATTCAAAAGCTTTGGTATTGAGCTGCATCGACAGACCATGAGTCGATGGTTGGTCAAGCTCAGTGAGCAGCTTGAACTGCTGTATGAGCACTGGCATCAACAAATACTGAAGCAGCCAGCCATCTGGTCCGATGACACGCCAGTAAAAGTGATCGAAACTGAAAAATCGCAGTGTTATATGTGGGTTTATGGCTGTGGCGCCGATAAAAAATCAGCCGATGGCCCGCCCAATATTGTTCTGTATGACTATCAGGATGGGCGTGCAGGTGCTTGTCCTGAGACCTTTTTGCAAGGCTACACCGGCTTGCTGCAAGTCGACGGTTATGCCGGTTATAACCATACTGAAGCCACATTAGTTGGCTGTTGGGCGCATGCTCGGCGCAAGTTTATTGAAGCTAAAGCGGTTCAACCTAAAGGCAAAACAGGGCGTGCTGACCAAGCACTCAACTTGATTCAAAAACTGTATGGTATTGAAACATCAATCGCCGATGCAACGCCTGAACATAAACGACAGGTGAGGCAAGAACAGTCTGCGCCGATTATGCAGCAGCTCAAGGCTTGGCTGGATAAAACAGTGCTGCAAGTGCCACCCAAAACAGCCATTGGTGTAGCACTGCAATACAGCTTGAACCAATGGAACAAACTGACGGCTTATCTTGAGCATGGGCTGGTTAGCATCGACAACAATCGTGCTGAGCGTGCGATCAAACCTTTTGTGATTGGCCGTAAAAACTGGTTGTTCTCCAACACCCGCAGCGGCGCCAAAGCCAGTGCTATTCTTTATAGTCTCGTTGAAACAGCCAAAGCCAACGACCTGCAACCTGCTGTATATCTTCAAGCGTTGTTCGAACAACTACCGCATACCAGCGCTGCTCATATCGACTCGCTCTCGCCTTGGAATATCAAACTCAACTAAGCATCGGTATGCTCTAACGAATGATCGCAGTTGTGCTAGGTGTGGGTGTTGTTACGCTTACG
>NZ_ATXQ01000024.1 GCF_000421765.1 Denitrificimonas caeni DSM 24390
CGACCTTGTATGTTAGTCAGTAACGATTATTCGTTAAGATAAGAGCAATTTACTGGGGAAGCCGTGGCGACCTTGAGGCAGTTTACTGACCTCGTATGTAGAGTGGCTCCCCGCCTCTTTGCTGATCTCGAAGAGTATCCGGAAGCTCAAAAAGAGACTTCGCATATGCAAGGTTGAGAGGCAAAAAGTGCGAGGTCGGGGAACCGGTAAGTATTATTACTGATTAGCTTCGAGGATTAAAGGCATGAGTAGTTTTGTTGGCATTGATATTGGTGCAACCGCGCTCGAAGTAGTGATTCGCAAAAACGATAAAAATGGCGCTGTAAAAAGCTACCAGCAAACACCAAAAGACCATGAGAAACTTGCTGCCCAATTGCTTAAATTAGACCCAGCCTGCGTCGTTATGGAGGCCACTGGAATCTATTATTTAAACCTTGCTGTGGTGCTTTTTAACAGCGGTTTAAAAGTCTCAGTGATCAATCCAAACAGCTTTAATCACTTCGCTAAGCTGACGCTAACGCACAGTAAAACAGACGGTATTGATGCTGCTTTATTGGCTGAATACGCGCAGCGTATGACGCCACGCTTATGGACAGCACCTGATCCTAAACTCCTATCTCTGCGTGATATTGGTAGACAAATCAATAGGTTAGTCGGCCGGCGCACTGAAGCTAAAAACAACTTGCACGCCTTGCAGGCTAAAGATTCAACCTACCAGCCTCTAATTGATGATGAATTAGAAGGCATCGAGTATTTAGAGTTTCGCATTGAACGCATGCGAAATATGGCTTTAGAAATTATTGCTAATAATGAAAAATTAAAGCAAAAACTTGAAAACTTAACCGCAGCTGTTGGTATCGGAACCAATAGCGCGATTATGATTATTTGCGAACTGGAGTTGCTTCCAGAGCATTTGAAATCATCACAGGTCAGCCGCTTTGCTGGCCTTGATGTGCGCTTAACGCAATCAGGAACAAGCATTAACAAACCTGGTCGCTTAAGCAAAGCAGGTAACTCTTATTTGCGCACAGCGCTGTTTATGCCAGCTTTGTCTGCAGCGACTCACGACGCTAATGTGCGCGCTTTTTATCAGTCGCTGATTCAACGTGGCAAGAAAAAGATGCAAGCACTGTGCGCAGTGATGCGTAAAATGCTGACAGGAATCTGGGCGTGCTTAAAATTAAACACGCCCTTTGATTCATCAAAATTATTCAGCGAAGAGCATAAAAAAGCTTGTGCTTAAACAGAGTATCTAC